>DXDP01000003.1 GCA_019115445.1 Candidatus Nocardiopsis merdipullorum | reverse complement strand
GGAATGTGTCCGTGTCCCCCCCGAGTCCCCCGCCGTCTGGTCCACCTTCCGGCCGCTGCCCACGCCTCTCTCCGCTCCCCTTGAAGGTCGACGATCACGGTATCGAGCATGGCTCGCCGACCGACTCGCTTCCGTCCCTGCGAAATCTTCGCAGGTTGTCTACCCTGTGCCCTTGTCCAATACGCGTTGCGGACCGGCAGGGAGCCCGAGGAGGACGAGCCCACGGACGCTTCTTGTGCACTTCGGAAACAGGATCGTTGCTTCCGCTGCTCACACCGCGTTGCCGAACCTTCCGCGTCGAGGAGAACAATTCGCTGCCCCGCCCACATCAGGGACAGGCCGTCCCGGGTTCCACGTCCGACGCGTACAGACCTCGATGATCTCGGACAGACCCTATCGGCACCGAGCCTTTGTGCACGTGCATTTGCCAAGACGGCGGGCATCGTTCCACACGTTGGTCCCCTCGATCCGGCCCCTCCCCGCTCCCGGTCGCACGGACCGGTTCCGTCACGCAAAGTGACGAAGAGCGTGTGATCAGCATAGACGCCCGCTGGGGTACTGAGCTTCAGGGACGGCGCTGTTGACGTGCGGTGGTGTACAAACACACCGCAGCAGCTGTGGCCAGATTCAGGCTTTCGGCCCCGCCGTAGATCGGAACACTGACGGCTCCGTCCGTCAGACGCACCACGTCGTCCGGCAATCCCCAGGCCTCGTTACCGAAGACCCACCCCACCGGTCCGTCCAGTTGAGAGCTGTCGGCGACCTCGTGCAGGTCCTTGGTGCCACCGCCGTCGGCGGCCCACACCCGAACACCCACATCGCGCAAGAAGGCCACCGCGTCCGCCGCTGTCACACCCACCACCACGGGCAGGTGGAACAAGCTGCCGGCGGAAGCGCGTACACACTTGCCGTTGTAGGGATCGACCGAAGCATCGGTGAAGATGACCACGTCGGCCCCGGCCGCGTCGGCGGTACGCAACACGGTGCCCGCGTTACCGGGGTCCCGCACGTGGGAAAGAACGGCTGCCAACCGTACGTTCCCGACCTGTTCGAGGGGAACGTCCACGAACCCACAGACGGCGATGACACCCTGTGGGGTGACGGTCTGGGCCAGTTCCGACATCACGTCCAGGCTGACCCTGTGGGTGGGAACACCCGCTGCGCGGGCGGCATCCACCAGATCGATGTGGCGCTGCATGGCCTCGGCCGTGGCGTAGAGCTCCAGCACCACGGAGGAATTCGCCGCCGCGGGGGAGGACTCCCCCGCGGCGAGGGCCTCACGTACAGCCTGCGGCCCTTCGACGAGGAAGCGTCGCTCGCGTTGGCGAAATGTGCGTTTGGCGAGCCTCCGAACCCCTTTGATCCTGGGTGACCGGATACTCGTGAATTCGTGGCTCGCCATCACTGTCCCGTCGTGTGTCAGACCGAGGCCGGGGCCGGCAGGGCCTGCTTGGCCTTCTCCACGAGCGCCGCGAAAGCGGCTTCGTCGTTGACCGCCAGTTCGGCGAGCATCCGACGGTCGACCTCGATCTCGGCCAGCTTCAAACCTTGGATGAGGCGGTTGTAGGTGAGGCCATGAGCTCGAGAAGCAGCGTTGATACGCTGGATCCACAGACGACGGAACTGTCCCTTCCGGGTCTTGCGGTCCCGGTAGGAATAGGTCATCGAGTGGAGCATCTGCTCCTTGGCCTTGCGGTACAGGCGCGAACGCTGACCGCGATACCCGCTGGCGCGGTCAAGAACGACCTTGCGCTTCTTCTTGGCGTTGAGAGCCCGCTTCACGCGTGCCACTGTGACTCCCTCGTTGTCTCTTCACGGCACACCGCCCTGCCCGGGGACTGGCCCGGCGGCCGTGTTCACTTCGGGTATGGGTGTCCCCCGATGCTTCCCGCGGTTGCGCGTGAGCATCTTCGGTGGACGGAGAACTCGTCGGCGTTACTTCCTGCCGAGGAGCTTGGCAATCTTCTTGTCGTCCGCGGGGGCGAGCACAACCTCGTGGGAGAGACGACGCTTACGCTTGGAGGTCTTGTGCTCGAGGATGTGGTTCTTGTTGGCACGGCGGCGCATGATCTTGCCGGAACCGGTGACCCGGAAACGTTTCTTGGCTCCGCTGTGGGACTTGTTCTTCGGCATGTCGCCGTCGTCTCCTACTCCGTCGATGCGTCGTCCACGTAACGGTGGGCGACACTGTTCTTCCGCTGCTCCGGCGGGGTTCGGGGGCGCCGTCCCGGCATCCTTGAGACCCGCTGAGCACAGGCCCTCCCACCACCCGGTACGCGTTCTTCACGGTGCCCGGGCGGTGGGGAATGTCCCCTGACTCTGTTACACCTGACCGCGTTGTCTGCGGCGGGACTTGTCCCCCGCAGCCACACGGGCCTCGGACTTGTGGTCGGACCGACGCTTGTGCGGGCCGATCACCATGACCATGTTGCGTCCGTCCTGCTTCGGCTGGGACTCGACCGTGCCCAGTTCCTGAACATCCTCGGCCAGACGCGCCAGCAGCCTGCGCCCGAGTTCGGGCCGGGACTGTTCACGACCACGGAACATGATCGTCACCTTGACCTTGTCCCCACCCTTGAGGAACCGGACGACGTGACCCTTCTTGGTCTCGTAGTCGTTCGGGTCGATCTTCGGGCGGAGCTTGATCTCCTTGATGATCGTGTTCGCCTGGTTCTTGCGCGACTCGCGTGCCTTGACCGCGGACTCGTACTTGAACTTGCCGTAGTCCATCAGCTTGGCGACCGGCGGACGGGCGGTCGGCGCGACCTCGACCAGGTCGAGATCGGATTCCTGGGCCAAACGCAGTGCGTCCTGCACGGAAACGATTCCGACCTGCTCACCGTTGGGCCCGACGAGTCGGACCTCGGGCACCCGGATGCGGTCATTGATGCGGGGCTCGGCGCTGATGGGACCCCTCCCTAGCTTTCTTGGATTACCTGGGCCGGCCGCTCCTCACTGGGCGGCCGCTCGGTCGGATCCCGGTTTTTCGTGGGACACCCGACCGTGTCGGGGTCCCCGTACAAGCGAAAACCCCGCCGGCGTGTGCAAGCGGGGTGATCCGACCGAAAATGGTGACGATGTCGCCCCATGCTCCGTGAGACGACGATCACATCGCGTTCTCACGGCTGTGCGGGACACACAACGACGAACCAGAACCTACGTGGGCGAAGCCCGGTAGGTGGGAAGATCATCTCCGCTTGCGGTTCCGGTACGACAGACGCACCGGAACAAGTCGATTGCTCTTTCAATATACCAGTACCCGAAACCGCACAGAACCGGCTCATGAAGCGGTCTCGGCGGTTCTTCGGGACAGTTGTCTTTCACCGGCCTCGCGCATGGCCGAAACCGGCACTTCTTCCACCCCGGTCATGAGGCGAACCTGGGCCACGGCTTGGTGCAGGAGCATCGGGAAACCACCCGCGACCCTGCCACCACGCCGAGACACCGCTCGTGCCGCGGCAGTGGGCCAAGGTGCGTAGACCACGTCGAACAGGTCCGCCCGTGATGCGGACAACTGTTCCTGCCAGTGGTCCGCGGCACCCGAGGGAAGTGTCGACAACACAAGGTCCACGTCCATGTGGCGGTCGAACTCCGCCAGCGGGGCGACCCGCACGGGACACCCCAGACGTTCGGCCGCCGCGGTCACTTCACCGGTACGGCCGAGATCCCGGGCCAGGACGGTGATGTCCGTACCCGCTCCGAGTTCCCGCAGAGCCGCCACCGTGGAGGCCGCGGTCGCTCCGGCACCGAGCACGATCGCCGTGCGCGGCGCCGCGATCCCGCTCTCTGCCAGTGCGGCGATGATGCCTTCCACGTCGGTGTTGTGGGCCTGCCAGCCGGCGTCCTTGTGGACCAAGGTGTTGGCCCCTCCGACCCCGGTGGCCAACTCGGTGGCCCGATGGGCCAGTCCCAGGGCTCGGCGCTTGAGCGGCATGGTCAGCGACAGGCCTGCCCATCGACTGTCCAGACTCGTCAGGAACGGGGCCAGTTCCTCCTCCGTGCACTCGTACAACCCATAGGACCAGCCTTCCATTCCCAACGCACGATAGGCGGCTGTGTGCAGGGCCGGAGAGAGCGAATGGGCGACGGGAGATCCCAGGACCGCTGCGCGCACTATTCTCCACTCCAGTTCTCCTCGAAGCGCTGCTTGAGCTCCTCGAACTCCTCGTAGCTGTCGGTGAACTCGGTGGCACCGTTCTCGGGGTCGGTGGCCACGAAGTACAGCCACTCCCCCTCGGCCGGCTCCAGGGCGGCCTCGATCGCCTCTTGCCCCGGCGCCACGAACGGACCCGGGATCAGACCGGAACGGTGGTAGGTGTCGAACCCGCTCGTGTCGGCCTCGCACTCGTCGAGCTGCTCGTTGGTGAGCGCAATACCGTAGGCATCGATGGCGTAGAAGCAGGTGCTGTCCATCTGCAGGGGCATGTCGGCCTCCAGGCGATTGTGCACCACTCGGGAGACCTTCGGCATGTCCTCGGCCTTGCCACTCTCGGCCTGTACGATCGACGCGATCGCCATGACCTCGTTGGGGTCGTGATCGATCTCCGCGGACCTGCTCTCCAGGTCCATCTCCTCGGCGACCTGGCGGAACTGGGTGACCATCGTCTTGAGCGCGGAGAGGGCCTCGGTCTCGGGCTCGAACCGGTAGGTGGCAGGGAAGAGGTAACCGGCGGGCCCCTCCACCGCGTACTCGGGCAGGTTGAGCTCGTCGGTCTGCTCGTAGGCCTCTTGCAGCTCTTCCTCCGCCAGGCCGGTTTCCTCGGCCAACAACTCGAAGACCTGTTCGGAACGCAGCCCCTCGGGGATACTCACCCGCCCACCGAGCCGATTGTCCGGATCGAGCAGCGCCTGCACAGCACTTTCACCGCTCATCTCCAGGGACAGGGAGTAGGTGCCAGGGACCAGCCCGTCCCCGAGTTCCTCCTGGCTGAGTGCCCCCAAAGCATTGGTGAAGGCCCGCACGCTCGCAACACCCCCCTGATCGGTGAGGTTCTGGGCGATGGTGGACCCGCTCTCCCCCTCCGCGATGACGAAGACGAGTTCTCCGTGGCCCTCACCGGTGTGATCCGGGGGAAAGACGTAGTTGCGGACCACGAAGAAACCGCTTCCACCGATCAGCAGGAGAAGGACGAGCGACAGCGCAAACATCGCGCGTTTGTTGCCTCTCCGGCCTCGTTTTTTGGCCTTGCGCTTGGCCTGCTTGAGCTTGCGACGACTACGGCGACTGCCACCGTAGGCCTCGGCGATCTCGTCCAGGCCGGGCTCGTCGTCCTCGTCCTCCTCCTCGACGGAGGCTTCTTCCACGTTCTCTCGCGCCACGGGCTCGTGCCGCCTGTGGCGGCGACCTCGACCGACGGATTCTTCCTCGACGGGTGGGGCATCCTCCTCGAAGGACTCCCGTCCGGACTCCTCCTCGGCTGCGTGACGGCGACGACGGCCTCGGCGACCTCGACGGTCACCTTTTTTGTTTTTGTCCGTGCCGAGGTTCCGCGAGTCCTGCGCACCGGAGGATGATGCGAAGGTGTCGGAGGTCTCCTCGGGTACCGGCGAAGCCTGCTCGGGGAAAGCACCACTGTCACCGGTGCTGGGCTCGTCCTCACGAGTCCTGCGACGGCGACCACGCCGCCCGGCGGGTTCCTCGTCGGAGATCTGGGGGAAGGCACCGGTGTCCGCGGGGCCGCTCACCCCGGGAAAACTTCCGGTGTCGAAGACATCGGTCTCGTCGGGCACCTCGGAGAGGAAACTCCCCTCGTCGGCGCGGGAACGTCGTCGACCTCGCTTGTGCCGACCCCGCCGACGCGGACGTTCCTCCTCGGCCCGCCCCACAGGTTCATCGGGCGGGAACCCGGTGTCCACGGATTCGTCGTCGACGGGTGCCGAACGTGCCCGACGACCACGTCGGGAGCGACGACCTCGAGGTTCGTCGTCGGTGTCGTCGTGGGAAAAGCTCGGGTCGTGGCCACCCGGTTCCTCACTCGGGTGTGCGCGGCGTCCCCGAGGGGGCGGTTGTGCGCCGTCCTCCGAAAGGTCGGGGGTGTGGGGACCACCGCTCAAGTCGGCCAGGGCCGCCAGCGCGTCCTGGGTCGGGTCACCTGTGGATCCCCCCGGTCGGGTGGCACCGGCACGGGCTGCGCGGCTGCCGCGCAGCGCATCGGCGGCGCCGAAGCGGCGGGGTGGCATGTCGGGTGGTTCGCTACGACGGCGGCGTCCCGGCCGTGGGGCCTCATCCCCGGCGCTTCCCTGCGGGTGGCCGGGTGCACCGAACTCACCGGTCGACCGAACGCCGTGGCCAACCGCTCCCTGTGATTGTTCGGACCAGGAGGCCGGGGCAGGGCGTGCTCGTCGTCCGCGAGACGGCGGTTGTGCGGGCAGGGGGTCACTGAGCGGATCGTATTCGTAACCGCGCTCGGCGCGCCCACGATAGGGATCGTTGGGGTGATCATCCCTGTCGTACATCATTCTCCCTGGCTGGAACGGACGATCTCGCCCGGGGGATGGCCTGTTGATCGTTCCTGGTCCAAGGCGCTCTGAAGGAGCACTGTCGCTGCGACCTGGTCAATCACCGACCGGCGTGCTTTGCCGCCCTTGACGCCCTTCTTACCGTAGGAAGCGCCGGAGAGCAGCTGGCTCTGCGCGGTCACCGTGGTGAGCCGTTCGTCGACGAGTCGGACGGGGACGGGGTGGAGGATACCGGCGAGCGCGTTCGCGAACTCTCTCGCGACCCGAGCAGCAGGACCTTCCACACCCGACAGGGAAGCAGGGTAACCCACAAGGACCTCGCGTGCTTCCAGTTCCAGAACCAATTCGGCGATGCGCTGCTTGTCACCTTCACCGCGTCGAACGGTCTCCACCGGGGCTGCGAGGATCCCGTCGGGATCACTGGTCGCAACACCGACCCGCACCTTGCCAGGATCGATCGCCAGACGTACACCGCGCCTCAAGGGGTCCTCTCTCCCGTCCCAGGAGCAGTACACGGGCGGTCTGTGCCGTCAAGGGCACAACACCACGGCTGAGAAATCAACACAGTGGTCCTGTTCATCAGGTGAATTGCGGGAAACGCCGTCCATACAGCAGCATGATCGGCTGTAGCGCGCCACAGTATGCCCGATTCGATGGCGGCACGCAGCTTTGCCGCCGCGAACGGCTGTGGTCGAGGCGCCCGTCCTTGTGCGCCCACGGCCGGGATCCACGTGTTTGCCCCCCGAAGGGGCGCGGACACGTACCGTCCGAGTGTAAGCCACAGCCGTGCAGGGCCGGAGTAGTCCGACGCACACGGTAGGTACCGAGATCGCCCACACGTCGCGCATACCGGACACATCGGGACAGCTGCCGGCCCGGGCGGACCGGCAGCCTGCCACAGGGCCGTCAGGCAGCAGCCACCTTCGCCTCCACCGCGCGCAAGGCCTCACCGGTCTGCGTGGCATCACTGCCACCGCCCTGCGCGATGTCGGGCTTGCCACCGCCACCACCGCCGAGGGCACGCGCAGCGACCCCGACGAGATCACCCGCTCTGATTCCGGACTTCTGCGCGGTCTTGTTCGCCGCGATCACCACGACCGGACGATCCTTGGGTACCGCGGTCATCGCCACGACCACAGGTTCTTCCTCACCCAGGCGTCCACGTACGTCCAGGACGAGCTTGCGCAGGTCGTCGGCACCGGCACCTTCGGGGGCCTCGGTGGCCACGACCAGGGCGGAGCCGTGACGGCGTGCTCCCTGGGCGATCGATCCGGCTTCTTGCAACACCTGTGCGGCGCGCAGCTTCTCGATCTCCTTCTCGGCCGAGCGCAGACGCGAGACCATCGCGTCGATCCGTTCGGGGAGTTCCTCGCGAGGTGTCTTGAGCTGCTCGGAAAGCTGTCCGACCAACGCAGATTCCTTGGACAGGCGCCTGAAGGCGTCCACACCCACCGCCGCCTCGACCCGGCGTACCCCCGACCCGATGGAGGACTCGCCCAACAGCTTGACAATGCCGAGCTGGGCGGTGGAACCGACGTGGGTACCGCCGCACAGTTCGACGGAGTAGTCGCTCATCTCCACAACACGTACGCGGTCCCCGTACTTCTCACCGAACATGGCCAGAGCACCCATGTCCAATGCCTCGTCCAGGCCCCTTTCGGAGCTGCGGACCTCGATGTCCCCGGACAGGACGGTGTTGACCTCCTCCTCGATCTCGGCCAGTCGGCCCCCACCCAGTGCGTTGTCGGCGGTGAAGTCGAACCGCAGTTGGCCCGGACGGT
>DXDP01000300.1 GCA_019115445.1 Candidatus Nocardiopsis merdipullorum | reverse complement strand
CAGGCGGCGGCCGTACCCGTCGCCTTCCTGACCGCCTACCACGGCCTGGTGGACCTTGCCGCGGTCCGCCCGGGCGAGAGTGTCCTGGTGCACGCAGCTGCGGGCGGGGTCGGCACGGCCGCCGTGCAGCTCGCCCACTACATGGGTGCCCAGGTCTTTGGGACCGCGAGCCCACACAAGTGGGCCGGGCTGGCCGAGTACGGCCTGGCGGAAGACCGGTTGTCCTCCTCCCGAGACCTGGAGTTCGAGCAACGTCTGCGCGAAGCCAACGGCGGACGGGGGATGGACGTGGTCCTCAACTCCTTGACCGGTGAATTCGTGGACGCCTCCTTGCGTCTGCTTTCCTCACCCAAGGACGGCACCGGCCCGGGAGGCCGGTTCGTGGAGATGGGTAAGACGGACACTCGGACCGAGGACGAGATCGCCACGTTCTTCCCGGGCCGTGGCTATCAAGCGTTCAACCTTCCTGATGTCGCCCCGGAGCGGATCGGCCAGATGCTGCGACGAATCATGGAGCTGTTCGCCGGAGGTGTCATCAAGCCCTTCGCGGTCACCGTCCACGACCTTCGTGACGCCAAGGCGGCCTTCCGAACCCTTCAGCGTGGTGACAACATCGGCAAACTGGTGCTGACCGTGCCCACCCCCTTCCCCCAGGAAGGCACGACACTGATCACGGGCGGCACCGGAACCCTGGGACACCGGGTGGCACGCCACCTGGTCACCGGTTACGGAGTGCGCAACCTGTTGCTCACCAGCCGAGGGGGACCGGACACCGAGGGCCAAAAAGTGCGCACGGACGAATTGGAGGCCCTCGGCGCACGGGTGGACGTGGTCTCTTGTGACGTCGCGGACAGAGACGCCCTTGCGCACGTTCTGCGGCACATCCCCGAGGAACGTCCCCTCGGCGCGGTGATACACGCCGCCGGGGTACTCGACGACGCCACCCTCACCTCACTCACCCCGGAGAAGATCGACCGGGTGCTGCGGCCCAAGGTCGAAGCCGCGTGGAACCTGCACGAACTGACCCGACACGTGGATCTGGGAGCATTCGTGCTGTTCTCCTCGGTCGCCGGAATCCTGGGCAACCCCGGGCAGGCCAACTACGCCGCGGCCAACGTCTTCTGTGACGCCTTGGCCCACCACCGCCACGGGCTCGGTCTTCCCGCCACCTCACTGGCGTGGGGGTTGTGGGAAGGTGCCGGCGGCATGACCGAGCATCTGGACGATGCGGACCTGAGGGTCCTCGGTCGGGGAGGCCTGCTCCCGATGCCCGCCGAGGAAGCTCTGCGGCACCTGGACACCGCGTTGCTGTGGGACATGGCCAACGGTGTTCCCGCCCTGTTCGACACCACGGTCGACACCGGTTCGGAAGTGCTGCAAGGTATGTCGGCACCGGTCACCCAAGGTGAGGAGAAGACCCCCACCGGAGCCTTGACGGACCGCTCGACGGTGGACGGCGGAGCCGACCGATTCGCCCAACTGTCCGGGGCCGAACGGGAACACGCACTGCTCACCGAGGTACGTACGCACACCGCCGTGGTCCTGGGACATGCCCCCGACTCAGGACTTTCTCGGGTGGAGAGCGACCGGCCCTTCACCGACCTGGGACTGGACTCGCTGACCGGGGTGGAACTGCGCAACCGACTCAGCAACGCGGTCGGGGTCCGCGTTCCGGCCACCGCGGTCTTCGACCATCCGAACCCGCGCGCACTCGCACTCCTGCTGGTGGAGTTGTTGGACGCCGAACGGCCGAAGACCTCCCCACGGGAAGAGACCACCCCCGACACCGATGAGCACACCGGTGCTGTCACCCCCGGCACCGACACTTCCGCCGACGACGCCGGAACCGAGGAGAGCAGCATCGACGTGATGGACGTCGATGACCTCGTGGCCCTCGCCCTGGGGGGCGAGGGCCACGCATCCCCACATGGACAGGAGACGGCAGATGACCACCGATGACCCCCGCCTGGTCGCGGCGCTCAGGTCCGCGTTGAAAGAGAACGAGCGGCTCCGGAAGGAGATGGACCTGACCGGCTCCCCCGACCCGATCGCCGTCGTGGGAATGGGCTGTCGTCTGCCGGGTGGGGTCCACTCACCCACCGACCTGTGGGACCTGCTCGTCGAAGGACGCGAGACCGTGGGCCCACTGCCCGACGACCGCGGCTGGGACCTTCCCGCACTCCTCGGAAAAGGGGGCGAAGAACCCCGCTCCACGATGACCCAAGGCTCCTTCCTCGAAGCCGTGGGCGATTTCGACCCCGGTCTCTTCGGGATCTCCCCTCGCGAGGCCGAAGCCATGGACCCGCAGCAACGCCTGCTGCTCGAAGTGGCGTGGGAATCCCTGGAAAGATCCGGGATCGCACCGTCCTCGCTGGCGGGCTCGGACACCGGGGTCTACGTCGGCACGCTCACCTCCGAATACGGCCCCCGGCTGCCCGATGCCCCGGAGGACGGGTACGCGATGGCCGGCACATCGCTCAGTGTGGCCTCCGGGCGTTTGTCCTACGTCCTGGGGCTCACCGGCCCCGCGATCACACTGGACACCGCCTGCTCCTCGTCGCTGGTGGCCGTACACCTGGCCATGCGCGCCCTGCGGGCCGGTGAGTGTTCACTGGCACTGGCGGGCGGAGCGACCGTCATGTCCTCTCCGGGGCCACTCACGGAGTTCACCCACCTGAAGGGGTTGGCCCCGGACGGTCGGTGCAAGGCCTTCGGCACCCGCGCCGACGGGGCCGGTTTCGCCGAAGGTGTGGGCATGATCGTCCTGGAACGCCTCTCCGACGCCCGCCGCAACGGGCACCAGGTCCTGGCACTCCTCAGAGGTGGTGCGATCAACCAGGACGGGGCCTCCAACGGTCTCACCGCACCCAATGGCCCCTCTCAGACCAAGGTCATCGGCCAGGCCCTGGCCGACGCCGGCCTGACCCCCGAGGACATCGACGCGGTGGAGGCACACGGAACCGGCACCACGTTGGGTGACCCCATCGAGGCCCAGGCACTGCTGGCCACCTACGGTCGGGGACGGCCCGAGGACCGGCCGTTGTGGCTGGGTTCGCTCAAGTCCAACGTGGGGCACACCCAGGCCGCGGCCGGGGTCGCGGGGCTCATCAAACTGGTGCTGTCCTTGCACAACGAGGTACTTCCGCAGACCCTGCACGCGGAGGAACCCACACCGCACGTGGATTGGGACTCCGGCCAGGTCCGACTGCTCACGCAAAAACGCCCTTGGCCGCGCACGGACAGGCCTCGGCGGGCCGCCGTGTCCTCGTTCGGGATGAGTGGAACCAACGCCCACGTCATCGTCGAGCAGGGAACACCGAAGGAGTCCGAGGCCGAACCCGAGAACGACGGGACCCCCGGCCGCCCGGACGGACCTTGGCCATGGGTGTTCTCGGCGCGTGGGACCACTGCCTTGCGCGCACAAGCAGCACGGATACGTGATCACGTACGGGAACGGCCCGGAACCGACCCCGTCGACACCGGTTGGTCGTTGGCCACCACCCGTTCCACGCTGATGCACCGGGCCGTCGTCCTCGCCGACGGTCGGGAGGAATACCTGGACGCCTTGGACGCCGTGGCCGAAGGGCGGCCGCATCCCGACACGGTACTCGGTGTGGCCAGGAACGACCGTCAACCCGTCTTCGTCTTCCCCGGTCAGGGTGGCCAGTGGAAGGGCATGGCGGTGGAGCTTTTGGACACCTCACCCGAATTCGCGCGCCGTATGGCCGAATGCGAGAAAGCGTTGGCCCCCTACGTGGACTGGTCGCTGACCTCGGTACTCCGACAGGAAGAGGCGGCGATGTGGGAACGCGTGGACGTGGTCCAGCCGGTGCTGTGGGCCGTGATGGTCTCCCTCGCCGAACTGTGGCGTGCTCACGGTGTACGCCCGGCGGCCGTCGTCGGCCACTCCCAGGGTGAGATAGCCGCCGCCTGCGTGGCAGGAGCCCTGACCTTGGAGGACGCCGCCAAGGTCGTGGCGCTGCGCAGCCGGGCGATCCTGGAGTTGACGGGAACGGGTGCGATGGCTTCGATCGCCCGGCCCGCAGACCGGGTACGGGAACGTGTCGCCACACTGGACGGCAAGGTCCACGTGGCGGTCGTCAACGGCCCGACGGCCACGGTCGTGGCGGGTGAACCCGAAGCGGTGCGCGACCTGGTCACGGCTTACGAGGCCGAAGGTGTGCACGCACGGATGGTCGCGGTGGACTACGCCTCACACACACCCCACGTGGAACGACTACAAGCACCCATCACCACCTCGCTGGCCGGGATCACCCCAAGGCAACCCGACATCCCCGTGTACTCCACCCTCACCGGAGACAGGCTGGGATCCACGGAGATGGGCCCCGACTACTGGTACCGCAACCTCGCCGGCACGGTCGAGTTCGCGCAGACCACCCGTGCCCTCCTTCGTGACGGGTACGACATGTTCGTCGAGGTCGGGCCACACCCTGTCCTGACCCCCGTCCTCCAGGAGAACTTCGAGGAGTCGGGGACACCGGAAGCGGTGGCCCTGGGCACGCTGCGCCGGGATGAGGGTGGCACACGCCGATTCCTGACCTCTGTGGCCCAGGCACACACCTACGGCCTCACCCCGGACTGGGAGAGGGTGTTCGACGGTCGACGCCGTGTCGTCGACCTGCCCACCTACGCCTTCCAGCGCCAACACTTCTGGAGGCCGAGCAGTGGTGGTCTCGGCGGTGCCTCGTCCGCCGACACAGGTGCCACACCCGTTCGGAACGGCACCAAGCCCTGGGACGAATGGTGCTACCAGGAGGACTGGGTGCCCGTGGACGTGGGCGTGGACTCTCCCACACAGACCGGTACCTGGCTGCTGTTCGGTTCCGGCTCGACGGACCCCGTCGTCGCCGACTGTGTTGCGGCCCTGCACTCACACGGTGTCGACGTGCGGACGGTGGAGGTTCCCGAGTTCCTCGACCGCAGCTCCATGGCGAACCTGGTCACCAAGGCCGAACAAGACATCGAGTCCATCAGCGGGGTCGTCTCGACACTCGCCCTGAACAGGACCGGTACACGGGGCGAGGAACCCCTGCCCACCGGAGCCACCGAGCACCGGGACACGGTCCTGCTCCTGCAGGCCCTCGGTGACGCAGGGATCACCGCACCTTTGTGGTGCCTGACACGGGGGGCGGTCACGGCCGGGGCCGACCTGACCGACCCCTTGGCCGCACTGGTGTGGGGATTCGGGCGGGTGGCCGCGCAGGAACACACCGACCGTTGGGGTGGTCTCATCGATCTGCCCACCGAGGACACCTCGGGGGCCGCCCAGACATTGGCCTCGGTCCTGACGGGAACACACCCCGGCGGAGAGGACCAGCTCGCGATCCGTCAAGAGCGAGTACTCGCCCGCCGCCTCACCCGTGCACCGCTGAGCCGGATCGGCACGGTCCGTCGCTGGAAACCCTCCGGAACCGTCCTGGTCACCGGCGGAACCGGGGCACTGGGTGCGCACACCGCACGTTGGCTCGCCCAGCAGGGCGCCCCACACCTGCTCCTGGTGAGCCGACGAGGTGCGACCTCACCCGGGGCGGAACAACTGGAGGCCCAGCTACGGGCGGCAGGGGCCGAAGTGACGTTCGCCGCCTGCGACATCGCCGAACGAGACGCACTCGCCGAGGTCGTCCAGAACATCCCCGAGGAACACCCGCTCCGAGCGGTCGTGCACACGGCGGCCTCCTTGGACGACGGTGCGATCGACTCACTCACCCCCGACCAGATCTCTCGTGCCTTGGGCGCCAAGGCGGACGGAACCGTGCACCTGCACGAACTCACCCAGGACATGGACCTGTCGGCCTTTGTGCTGTTCTCCTCGGTCTCCGCCGTGTTCGGTGTGTCCGGACAGGGCAACTACGCGCCGGGCAACGCTTTTTGCGAGGCGTTCGCACACCACCGTCGCATGCTCGGACTGCCCGCCACGTCGGTGGCGTGGGGAGCCTGGGAAGGCGGAGGCATGGCCGAGGACCAAACGGTTGCTTCCCTTCTGGACCGCCACGGCCTGCCGATGATGGACCCCGAATCCGCCGTCACGGCGTTCGGGCACACGCTCGATCGAGACCTACCTGCGATCGCCATCGCCGCCGTCGACTGGCCCCGATTCCGGACCGCGTTCACCGCCAACCGTCCGAGCGCATTCATCGGTGACCTCGGCCTTGCCCCCACCCAGGGACCCGGAACCGGTGAGACCGCCACAGACGGACTGCAGGCACAACTGTCCGGAGCAAGACGTGCGGAACGCCGCAGAATCCTCACCGACCACGTGTGTGAACACGTGGCCGCCATCCTCGGACACCCCTCCGGGGACGTGCTCGACGCAGACCAGGGACTGAAGGACCTGGGGATGGACTCGGTGACCTCCGTCGAACTCCGCAACCGACTCTCCACGCTCACAGGGCTGAAACTGCCCTCAGGGCTGGTCTACTCACACCCCACGTGCACGGCGCTCGCCCACAACCTGGAAGAACGCATGTTCGGGGACACCGAGCAGATCGTCATGGCACGCATCGACGGCATCGAGACGGCCCTGGCCGAACACGAAGACTCCGAACTGGACCGCGCAGCCATCGCCCGACGATTGCGCGGGCTGCTCGACCAGCTGTCCCCCACAAGCACCGGTACACGCAGTGCGGAGGAGGACCTGGAGTCCGCGACCAAGGAAGAACTGTTCGCCTTCATCGACGACACCCTGGGTGACTGAACCCCCGCTCCGACACCCCTGCCACCCCACCTTCCCCCTGGCCTGCTTCGGCCCCGGGCCGTGAACAACGTGAAACGGTGAGTCAACACCATGACGGAAGACGCCCGACTCCTCGACTACCTCAAACGGGTGACCGCCGACCTGCGCCGTACACGCGCAGAACTGGACGACCTGCGCTCACGCGAGACCGAACCGATCGCGATCGTGGGCATGGGATGCCGCCTGCCCGGAGGTGCGGACTCTCCGGAGGCGTTGTGGCGCTTGTTGGAAGACGGCGCGGACGTGATCGGTGATCCACCCACCGACCGTGGGTGGGACCTGGACTCCTTGACGGGCCGTCTGGGTTCGTCGCGTTGGGGGGCTTTCCTGCCCGAGGCGGCCGACTTCGACGCGGAGTTCTTCGGAATCTCACCACGTGAAGCGGCGGCCATGGACCCACAACAGCGCCTCATGCTCCACGTGTCGTGGGAGGCGATCGAGCGTGCAGGGATCGACCCTTCCTCCCTCGTCGGCACCCCCACCGGGGTGTTCACGGGCATCAGCATCAGCGACTACGCAGGGGGAGCGACCTCGGGTTCGCTGCCCATCCCCGAGGAGACCGAGGGGTACCTGATGACGGGTACCGCCACGAGCGTTGCCTCAGGAAGGGTGGCTTACACACTGGGACTGCAGGGCCCGGCCCTGACCGTGGACACGGCGTGTTCCTCCTCCCTGGTCGCCGTGCACCTGGCCGTGCGCGCCCTGCGCCGGGGCGAATGTTCCCTTGCGTTGGCGGGCGGCTCCACGGTGATGACGGGGCCTTCCCTGTTCACCGAGATCGCCAAACAGGGTGGACTGGCCAGTGATGGCCGATGCAAGGCCTTCGGGGCGGGCGCGGACGGTGCGGGTTTTTCCGAGGGTGCGGGTGTGGTGGCCCTGGAACGACTGTCCGACGCCCACCGTCACGGACGTCGCGTGTTGGCGGTGATCCGGGGGAGTGCGATCAACCAGGACGGCGCCTCCAACGGGCTGACGGCACCCAGCGGGGCGGCACAGGTACGCGTGGTGCGCGCAGCACTGGACGACGCCGGTCTGTCCACGAACGACATCCACGCCGTCGAGGCGCACGGAACAGGAACCGAGCTGGGGGATCCGATCGAGGCCCAGGCACTGATGGATGTGTTCGGGCCCGAACAGGGGACCGGAACGGTGGGCCTGGGCTCGCTGAAGTCGAACATCGGGCACACCCAGGCCGCGGCCGGGGTCGCCGGGCTCATAAAACTGGTGCTGTCCCTGCGCAACGAGGTACTGCCGCCGACCTTGCACGCGATGGAGCCCACACCGCACGTGGACTGGGCATCGGCACGACTTCGGGTGTTGAGCCGTGCGCAGCGGTGGGAGCGGGGAGGACGAACACGCAGAGCCGGGGTCTCCTCCTTCGGTATCAGTGGCACCAACGCACACGTGATCGTGGAAGAGGCCCCCGAGGAAGTTCCCGAAGCAGGGCAGGGGAACAACGCACAGCCGCTGGTCGAAGGGCCTTTGCCGTGGGTGCTGTCCGCACGCGACGGCACGGCGCTGGCGGAACAGGCCGCGCGTTTGCGCACACACCTGGAGGGCGGTGCCGCACCGACCGACGCCGAGGTCGCCCGGGCACTGGCCACCACACGGACCGCCTTCCCCCACAGGGCCACGGTCGTCGGCATCGAGCGCACCGAACTGTTGAAGGGCCTGAGCGCGCTGGCCGACGGGCACCGGGCAGAGGGGGTCGTCACCGGTACCAGCGGCCGGACCGGCCGGGACACGGCCCCGGTCTTCGTGTTCCCGGGGCAGGGGGGACAGTGGCCGATGATGGCCAAGGGCCTGCTGACGTCGTCTCAGGTGTTTGCAGAAGCGGTGGCCGAGTGCGAGGCGGCGCTGGATCCCTACACCGACTGGTCCCTGGAAGCTGTACTGCGTGGCGACCCCCGGGCCCCTGAGGTGACCGGCCCGAACGCCCGCGTGGACGTGGTGCAGCCGGTGCTGTGGGCAGTCATGGTGTCGTTGGCGAAACTGTGGCGTGCGGCCGGGGTCGAACCCGCCGCCGTGGTGGGGCACTCCCAGGGGGAGATCGCCGCGGCGTGCGTGGCGGGGGCGTTGTCGCTGGAGGACGGCGCCCGGATCATCGCGCTCCGCAGTCGACTCTTCTGGGACGTGGCCGGGCACGGTGGCATGGCGGCGGTCAGGGTCGGACCCGAGCGTCTGACGGAACTCATCGCCCCCTGGAAGGGGCAGCTCGTGGTGGCCGGGGTGAACGGACCGGACGCAACGGTCGTCTCCGGTGACGGCGACGCGGTCGCGGAGTTCGTCACCGCGTGCGAACAGGACGGTGTACGGGTGCGTGACTTCGGTCTCGACTACTGTTCGCACGCCTTTCCCGTCGACCGGGTTCGGGATCGGCTCCTGAAGGTCCTTGCCGGGATCCGACCGCGTGCGGGTGATGTCCCCTTCTACTCCACGGTGGCGACCACCCCCGAATGGTCGACGGGGTCCGTACCGGAGCTCGTAGCTGTGGACGGTGCCCGACTCGACGCGAAGTACTGGTACCAGAACCTGCGCCACCCCGTGGTCCTTGCACCGGTGATCGCGGGTCTGGCCCGCCACAGCGGCGCGTTCATCGAGGTAGGTCCGCACCAGGTCCTGTCGCCTGCGATCGAGGAGACCCTGCAGGAAGCAGGTGTGGACCGGCCGGTCCTTGGCACGCTGCGTCGAGACACGGACGGACCCACGCAATTGGTGACCGCCCTGGCCGAGGCCCACTGCCAGGGTGTGCACATCGACTGGGAACGGGCCCTTGCCGCCCCT
>DXDP01000299.1 GCA_019115445.1 Candidatus Nocardiopsis merdipullorum | reverse complement strand
CGGTCCGTGCGGGTGCCCCGCTCCCGCCGCTCGGCACCTCGGCGGAAAATCGTGATCGGGATGATACATGGACGCGGATTCGCACCACCGGGGGCCCGGATCTCCCGCTGTGCCGCCCTCTCACCTGCCTGAACAGCGCGGCCTCGCACCCATATGTCCCACTCTGTGAACTTATGTGTTGCCCATGCATGGTGTAATCGTTTCCCATCGTGTAATCGTTTCCACGATGTGCGGGCCATGGCTCTTCGGTCCCGCCCACACAAACACCGACGAAGGAGGTGAACGCGGGCGTGGTGAGCATCAAGGACGTCGCCAAAGCAGCGGGACTGTCGGTGGCGACGGTCTCCCGCGCACTCAACGGACAGTCGGCGGTCAGCGACGACGCCCGGGCCAAGGTCCTCTCCGCCGCCGAGTCGCTCGGGTATCGGCCCAACATCGTGGCGCGATCCCTGCGTACCGACCGGACCCGCACCATCGGGCTCGTCATCAGCGACGTCCTCAACCCCTACTTCACAGAGCTCGCCAGGTCCGTGGAGGAGGAGGCACGGGCACTCGGATACAGCGTCATCATCGGCAACGCCGACGAGCGCGCCGAACTGGAGGCCCACCACGTGCGTACGCTCCTGGAGCGGCGTATCGACGGCTTGCTCGTCTCCCCCGCGGACGACCACTCCCCCCTCACCCTGGATGTGGCCGACGGCCCCACCCCGGTGGTCTTCGTCGACCGCTGGATCCCCGGTTGCGCCACCCCCGTGGTGCGTGCGGACGGGCGCGAGGCGATCCGTGACCTGGTCGCCCACCTGTACGCCCTCGGGCACCGCAGGCTCGCCATCATCGCCGGGCCCGCCACAACGACCACCGGCCGGGAGCGGGTGGAGGCTTTCCGCGCGGCACTGTCGGAGTTCGGGCTGTTACTGCCGGAGTCCCACATCGGGCGGGGCGACTTCCAGACCAAGAGCGGGCGTTTGGCCACCGAACACTTCCTGGACCTGCCCAAGCGCCCCGACGTGGTCTTTGCCACCGACAACCTCATGGCTCTGGGGGCGCTCGATGCGATCCGTGAGCGCGGCCTGCGGGTACCCGACGACATCGGTCTGGCCGCCTTCGACGACATCCCCTGGTTCCCGCACACCGCACCGCCCATCACGACGATTTCCCAGCCCACCACCGAACTCGGTCGGGTGGCGGTGCGGGCACTGGCCGACCTCATCTCGGGCAAACCGGCCAGGTCGACCGTCCTGCCCGCCCATCTCGTTGTCCGCCGCTCCTGCGGCGAACCCGAAACATCTGCCCCGACCGGAGGGAGTCACACGTGAGTGATCCGGACGAACTGCTACGCATCGAGGGTGTCCGCAAGGCCTTCCCGGGCGTGGTCGCGCTCGACGACGTCGACTTCGACCTGCGCCGTGGCGAGGTGCACGTCCTGCTCGGTGAGAACGGGGCCGGCAAGAGCACCCTGATCAAGGTGCTCGCCGGCGCCCACCGCCCCGACGCGGGCCGGGTGCTCGTCGAGGGGCAGCGGGTCGAGATCCGTGACGCCCAGGACGCGGCACGCCTGGGTATCGCCACGATCCATCAGGAGTTCAACCTCGTCCCCGATGTGACGGTGGCCGAGAACATCTTCCTGGGTCGCCAACCGCGCCGGTTCGGGTTCATCGACACCGGGCGCATGGAGGCCGATGCCGCAAAGCTCCTGGAACGGGTCGGGGTCGATGTCTCCCCCGATGTCCGGGTGCGCGATCTGGGCATCGCGCAGTTGCAGATGGTGGAGATCGCCAAGGCGCTGAGCCTGGAAGCAAAGGTCCTCATCATGGACGAGCCCACCGCGGTACTCACCACCGAGGAGGTCGATCGGCTCTTTGCCATCGCCCGCCGGCTGCGTGAAGAAGGTGTGGGTCTGGTCTTCATCACGCACCATCTGGAGGAGATCGCTGCCCTGGGCGATCGGGTCACGGTCCTGCGTGATGGGCGTTCGGTCGCCCACGTGTCCGCTTCCGAAACCCGGGACGAACTGGTGCGTCTCATGGTGGGCCGCAGCATCGAGGAGCAGTACCCACGCGAGCGGCCCGAGCCCGGGCAGACACTCCTGCGGGTGCGCGGGCTGACCCGCAACGGCGTGTTCGAGGGCATCGACCTGGATGTGCGCGCCGGTGAGGTCGTCGGCCTGGCCGGGCTCGTGGGGTCAGGACGCACCGAGGTCGCCCGTGCGGTCTTCGGCGCCGACCCCTACGACTCCGGTGAGGTGGAGGTCCTCGGCAGGAAACTGCCCGGTGACGACGTGGGCGCGGCCCTGAACGCCGGTCTGGGGCTGGTCCCCGAGGACCGTAAGGGTCAGGGGCTGGTCCTGGATGCCTCCGTGGAGGAGAACCTGGGCCTGGTCACGTTGGGCCCCACCAGCAAGGCCGGGTTCGTGGATCTGGCCTCGCAGCGCTCGTCGGCGGCACGTATCGCCGACGAACTCGCGATCCGGATGGCTCACATCGGGCAGCACGTGCGCACTCTTTCCGGCGGCAATCAGCAAAAGGTCGTCATCGGCAAGTGGCTGCTTGCCGACTCGCGTGTGCTCATCCTCGACGAACCGACCCGTGGCGTCGACGCCGGTGCCAAGGTCGAGATCTATCGGCTCATCAACGAATTGACCGCCTCCGGTCACGCGGTCCTGATGATCTCCAGCGATCTGCCCGAGGTGCTGGGGATGAGTGACCGGATCCTTGTCATGGCGCAGGGCCGGGCCGCCGGGGAACTCTCCGCCGACGATGCCACCCAGGACTCGGTGATGTCTCTCGCGGTCACCGCCGACCCCGGGGCCGGCCCCGAAGAGAACGAAGTGGAGGGCCGGTAGTGGCCACTGACACAGCAAAGAGCGGCGGCGCCTGGACCGCCGTGCGTCGTTTCCTGTTGGACAAAGGAGCGCTGACCGCGCTGGCCCTTCTGGTCGTGGTCATGTCACTGTTGTCCGGTGACTTCCTGACGGCGCAGAACCTTCTCAACGTCGGTGTTCAGGCCGCCGTCATCGCGGTCCTGGCTTTCGGTGTCACCTTCGTCATCATCTCCGGTGGTATCGATCTGTCGGTGGGGTCGGTCGCGGCGTTGTCGGCGACGATGTTGGCCTTGTTGGCGACGGTGGAAGGGGTGCCCGTCTGGTTGGCCGTTCCCCTGGCCGCCGCCACGGGTACGGCGGCCGGCCTGGTCAGCGGTGCTCTGGTCGCCTACGGCAAGCTGCCCCCGTTCATCGCGACCCTGGCGATGCTCTCCGTCGGGCGTGGTCTGTCGTTGGTGTTGTCCGACGGCAGCCCCATCTCCTTGCCCAATTCCGTGTCCCGTCTGGGTGATTCCGTGGGCGGTTGGCTGCCCGTCCCGGTACTGATCATGGTCGGGATGGGTCTGATCACCGCCGTGATCCTGCGCTGGACCTTCGCCGGCCGCGCGATGTATGCGATCGGTGGCAACGAGGAGGCCGCGCGCCTGTCGGGGATCCGTGTCAAGCGTCACAAGCTGGGTGTGTACGCCCTTTCCGGACTGTTTGCGGCCGTGGCCGGTGTCATCCTGGCCTCCCGTCTGGCTTCTGCGCAGCCGCAGGCCGCACAGGGCTACGAGCTCGACGCGATCGCCGCCGTGGTCATCGGCGGTGCCAGCCTCGCCGGCGGTGTGGGGACCGCCTCGGGCACGTTCATCGGTGCGCTCATCCTGGCGGTGCTGCGCAACGGCCTGAATCTGCTCTCGGTCTCGGCGTTCTGGCAGCAGGTCGTCATCGGTGGGGTCATCGCACTGGCAGTGCTGTTCGACACCGCACGTCGCCGTTCCGGTGCGGGCGGTTCGGGTTCTGGCGGGGGTGTCGGTGTCGCCGGCGGCTCCGGCGGCCGTGGCAGACGTGTGGCCGTTCTCGGCGCCGCGGCCGTGGTCACGGCACTCGTGGTGGGTGTGTTGTCGTTCCTGACCCCCGACTCCTCTTCTGACCGGCCCCAGGTGGGCATGTCGGTTTCGACGCTGAACAACCCGTTCTTCCTGCAGATGCGGGACGGTGCCGAGGAAGAGGCCGAGGAGGCGGGTGTGGAGCTGATCGTCACCGACGCCCAGGACGATCCGTCGCAACAGGCCGACCAGGTCCAGAACTTCGTGAGCACCGGGGTGGAGGCGATGGTGGTCAACCCGGTGGACTCCGACGCAGTGGGGCCGCCGGTGCGCCGGGCCAACGACGCCGGTGTGCCGGTGGTGGCCGCCGACCGCGCGGTCAACGACGCCGAGTCCGAGGCGTTGGTGACCTCGGACAACGTCGAGGGTGGGCGTCTGGCTGCGCAGGTGCTGGCAGAGGAGATCGGTGAGGAGGGCAGGATCGTGGTGCTTCAGGGCACCCCTGGTGCCTCTGCGAGCCGTGAACGTGGTCAGGGCTTCAGCGAGGGTATCGCCGAGTACGACGACATCGAGGTCGTCGCGGAGCAGCCCGCCGACTTCGACCGCACCCGTGGTCTGGACGTGATGACCAACATGCTCCAGAGCAACGGTGACATCGACGCCGTCTTTGCCGAGAACGACGAGATGGCGCTGGGCGCGTCCGCTGCGCTGGACGACAGCGGCAAGGAAGCCGTGGTGATCGGTTTCGACGGCACCCCGGAGGGCCTCGAGGCGGTCGAGGAGGGCACTTTGTACTCGACCATCGCGCAGCAGCCCGCCGAACTCGGGCGTGTTGCGGTGCGCAACGCCATCGATGCCGCACACGGCGAGAGCCTGGAGGACGATGTGCGTGTCCCCGTGGAGATCGTCACCGAGGACAACGTCGACGAGTTCTCCTGAGGCGGGGGTGTGCCCGGTCGTCGACCCGCTCGGGTGTGCGGCCGGGCACACGAACGCGTTACCACAGCTCGACCGGAGGCCTTGGTGCCGGTCGGATGAGGGCTCGGCCCTTTACCGTGGACAACCGTCTTTCCCGTGGACGATCTGTGTGGTCATCGCTTCCCCGCGGTGAACCACTCCTCGAAGCCGGGACCCACGGTCTCGGCGTCCGGTCCAGGAAGGAGTGCGCCCTGGCGCATGGCCCTGCCGGAGGGGCCGGGGGCCGGGATCGACAGCGGTAGCGCGCCCTTGTTCCGCAACACCCGGGTCATGTCCCACAGCGACATGACCTTCGGCCCGCACACGTTGTATGCCTGTTCCTGGCGTTCACCGTCGACGCACTCGGCCACCACCTCGGCGACCGCGTCGAGCGCCACCGGCCTGACCCTCATCTGCGGAACGATCGCCAGGGGGCCGATCTTCATGCGGTCGAGGTTCTTGCGGGCGAACTCGTACCACAGGGTTGATCGCACCAGTACGGTTTTCCGGTTCTCCTCCACGGCGACTCTCTCCTGGGCCGCCTTGCCCGCGTAGTAGCCGTTGGAGGACATGGCGTCGATCTCGCAGTTGACGATGGAGACCAGCACGTGCTTGTCGATCCCGGACTCTTGCGCCCAATGGTCGATGTTGCGTGTGGAGGTCGTGAAGAAGTCACGGGCCACATCGAACTTCTGGGTGAACACGTCCGTCGCCTCGACCACGGCGTCGATCCCCGATCGCGGTGTCATGGTCTTCGGCTCGGTCACGTCGAAGCCGGTGCCTTTCGACAGGACGATCACGTCGTGGCCTCGACGTTCCAGTGCGGACTCGACGGCTTTTCCGAGGATGCCGCCTCCCACCACCGCGATTTTCCTCATGGGTCACCACTTTTCTGTTCA
This sequence comes from Candidatus Nocardiopsis merdipullorum, assembly GCA_019115445.1. GTDB lineage: Bacteria > Actinomycetota > Actinomycetes > Streptosporangiales > Streptosporangiaceae > Nocardiopsis > Nocardiopsis merdipullorum. The sequence continues at coordinate 3,192 of DXDP01000299.1, read as the reverse complement.
TTTTGTTTTCGACCGGGGATCGAGATGGGGCACAAGGCTTTTGTGGAAGATGCCGAATTCGAGGGGATCTTCCGTTCACATGCCACGGTAACCGGATTGTTGAGACCCCGGTGTTTCCGGGCCGTTCAGGGATGATCACCCCACTTCTCGACCCACGTGGACACCGACACCGGCCTTGGGCAACGACGGAACCTCGTTATTCGGGTTTGGGTGGGGGCCGTTTCCTTCGTGGATCCGGGCCGGGGCAAACTCCGGAGTTTTTCCGACGAGCGGTTCCCCACCCCTCGAAGATCTTGGGGTTTGTCGTGTCCCCATCGACCACCGAGCACGGATCCGGCCCCACCACAACACTCACCCGACGTCAAAACTCGTGGCGTACCGTCACCGGCTCACGACAGGATCATCCTCGACACGAACACGGATTCGACTCCAGGGAGCCGCCCATGGCCCGTGCCCGAACCTCCACACCCGCGCCCTCTGTGCCCACGATCAAGGAAAGCCGATACTTCCCCTGGCTGGACGACATGTCCAAGCTCACCACCTGGCAGATCGTCACCCGTCTGCCACGCATGGTCGTCCACATCCTGCAGGTGGCATGGCGTGCCGCTCGTGGTGACACCGTGCTCACCCTGGCCCTGCACACAGCGGCCGGTGTGGTCACCGCCGTCAGTCTCATCGTCGTCGTCGATGTTTTGGATGCGCTGTTCACCGGCACCTTCTCCACCGGCCACCTGCAACAGATGGCACCGTCCTTGGTGCTCCTGGCCGGTGTGGTCACCCTGCGCGGCGCTTTGAGCACGGGGGCCGGGTGGGCCCAAGAACGCCTGGGTCCCCAGGTGGAACGGGCCCTGGAGATCGACCTGTTCTCCCTGACCTCGGCCGCTCGGCTGGAAGCTTTCGACCACAGCGACTACTACGACGCGCTCTCACGCGCCCGTGACCGCGGCATCGGCGAAGCCAACAACCTCATCGCCCAGGCCGTGGACATCGTCACCGGTGTGGTCAACATCGTCGCCATCGGCTCCGTGCTGGTGGTGCTCCACCCGCTCCTGGCTCTGATGCTGGTCCTGGTCGTTCTGCCCACCGGGTGGGCGGCGATGCGTTCTGCGAGGTTGCGGTACACGCGTATTCGTACTCTGACCACGATCCGGCGTCTGCAGTACCTGATCGGTGATTTGTTGGCCGACCGCTACTCCGCTGCCGACCTGCGCGCCTACAACATGCGTTCGGGGTTGCTGCACGAATACATCGGTATCGCCAACTACGTACTCGATGCCATGCTCAAGGTCGCCCGGCAGCAGACCGTGGTGCGCGCGGTGGGTACGGCCATGAGCGGTGTGATCACCGCGCTGGTCCACACGGCTCTGGTCGCGATGCTGGTGATGGGTGTGGTTCCCCTGGCTGTGGCGGGGGCCGCCTACTACGCCATCGGCCGGGGGACCTCCGCCCTGAAGCAGCTCGCCCACGCCATCACCCGGGCCTATGAGGCCGGACTCTACGTCCAGGACACCTACGAAGTCACCGAACGGACCAAGAAACTGTTGGCACCCACCGGTCGGGAGAGCCCGCAACCGTTGGAGTGTTTGAGTGTGCGGTCGCTACGTTTTGCTTACCCGGGTCAGGAAGATGTGGCCCTGGACGGTGTCGATCTGGACCTGCACCGAGGTGAGGTCGTGGCGGTGGTCGGGGAGAACGGGTCGGGCAAGTCCACTCTGGCCAAGTTGATCGCGGGTCTGTACACCCCACAGGGTGGAAACTTGCGTTGGAACGGCACCGACTACGGGCTGCTGGACACCGAGCGGCTGCGCGCCCGGATCGGTCTGATGGCTCAGGAGTACACGCAGTGGCCCTTCAGCGCCGAACGCAACATCACGATGCAGGGCCCCGATGTTGCCCTTGACCCCGAGCGGTGGGAGCACGCCCTTCGACTGAGCGGGGCCGACCAGGTCCTCGATGATCTGCCCGAGGGTGCCCGATCGATGTTGGACAAGCGTTTCGTCGGCGGGCGCGACCTCTCCGGTGGACAGAAGCAGCGGGTGGCCACCGCGCGGGGTTTGTACCGCAAAGGTGAGTTGGTCATCGCCGACGAACCCACCGCGGCCCTGGACCCCCGGGCGGAGAAGCGGGTGTTCGAGGCCGTGCACTCGCTCAAGGGCCGAGCCACCGTTTTGCTCATCACGCACCGACTGGACTCGGTGACCCTGGCCGACCGTATCGTCGTGCTCGACCACGGCCGGGTGATCGAGACCGGTACCCATGACGAACTCATGGCCCGGGGCGGGCACTACGCCGAGCTCTTCACCCTCCAGGCTTCCCGGTACCAGAAGAGTACGATTCCGACCCGTTTCGTCACTTCTTCGCCACAGGCATCGACCACGAGCGAGCCCGTCGAGGAAGGCTGATCGGTAGGCCCGTGGTGGCCCGGCGGTATTTTGTCCACAGCCTTGGAGGAGCGCGCATGGTTCGACGGAATCGGGGTTCCGACGGCTCCGACCCCGGCCACACCTGCCCGGAAGAAAATGGTCCCTCGTCGGGGACTCGTCCATCCAAGGGCTCGGGTGTGGTCGATGGTCGCCACATCGTGTTGACCGTTCTGCTCACGCTGATCATGTCCTGGTCGATGCTGCAGTTGTTCGCGGTCGCCGCACTGGCCCCCATGATGGGTCCCGACCTGGGGATCGGTCCGAGCGTTCTGGGTGGTGCGGTCGGTGCGGGTTTTGCCGTGGCGGCCCTTCTGTCCCCCTGGGCCGGAAAATTGGTGGACCGTTGGGGACCCCGGCGTTGCACGGTGGGGTTGCTCCTGCTGGTTGCGTTGGCTCTGGGTTTGCTCGCGGTCTCCCGTGGTGGGGTCGGTCTGGCGCTTGCCCTGGTGGTGAACGGTTTTCCTCAGGCTCTTGCCAACCCGGCCACCAACAAGGTGATCCTGGTGTCGGTGCCCGCCGCACGAAGGTCCGGTGTCATCGGGTGGAAACAGTCCGGTGTCCAGATGGGGGCACTGGTTGCGGGGCTTCCTCTGGTGTGGGTGGCCATGTGGCTCGGTTGGCGGGTGGCTTTCGTGGTCGCCGCGGTCGTTGCGATCCTGCTCGCCGTGTGGGCGTTGGGGGTACTACCGCGTGGGGAGCGGGTGGGGCCTGCCTCGCCCGTGGCGTCGCAAGGTGCCGGAATGGTGCGGTTGGCGTTCTTCTCCCTGTT
>DXDP01000029.1 GCA_019115445.1 Candidatus Nocardiopsis merdipullorum | reverse complement strand
CAAGGCGTTGGGTCTGCAGTACCTGGACACCGGAGCGATGTACCGGGCCCTGACGTGGTGGATGTTGACCAACGGTGTGGATGTCGATGACACCGCGGCCGTTTCCTCCGTCGTCGCTCGCCCCACCCTGGGGATGGGCACCGACCCCGAGGCCCCCGCGGTCGCGGTGGACGAACGCGATGTGTCCGCCGAAATCCGTGGCCCCGAGGTGACCGCGAACGTCAGTGCGGTCTCTGCGGTGCCCGAGGCTCGCGAGCTGCTGGTGCGCATGCAGCGTGCGATCATCGAGGAGGCCACACGCAACAGTGCGGGTATCGTCGTGGAGGGGCGAGACATCACCACGGTCGTTGCCCCTGATGCGCCGGTGAAGCTGTTCTTGACCGCTTCCGCGGAGGCGCGGGCACAACGCCGCAGCAAGGAGTTCCGCACCGGCGATGTGGCCGCCACCCAGGCGGATCTGGCTCGCCGGGACGAACTGGACTCCAATCGCACGGTGTCACCTTTGACACAGACCGAGGACGCCACAGAGCTCGACACCACCGGTTTGAGCCTGGACGAGGTCATAGCGTTGATCGTGGAACTCGTGGACAAGGCACGTGGCCCGGTGGCCGCGGCCGAATGACATCGGGGGCGCGGCCTGTCGTACCGGCCGACCCCACTTTTTCGCATCCTCGCGGCACGCATCCTGGGCGCGCGGGGACCAAGAACCGGGAGCAGCACATGAGTGAGTTCGACGTGCCCGACATGGTCGACGGTGAAGAACAGGACGTACAGCTTCCCGTGGTGGCCGTGGTCGGCCGCCCCAACGTGGGTAAGTCCAGCCTGGTCAACCGAATCCTGGGTCGCCGAGAGGCCGTGGTGGAGGATGTTCCGGGGGTGACTCGTGACCGGGTCGCCTACGACGCCGAATGGCAGAACATCCCCTTCACCCTGGTGGACACCGGTGGATGGGAGACCAGTGTCAGCGGTCTGGCCGCGATGGTGGCCCGACAGGCCGAGTACGCGGCCCAGACCGCCGACGTGATCCTGTTCGTGGTGGACGCCACCGTCGGCACCACCGACGCCGACGAGGCCGTCACCCGGGTGCTGCGCCGCACCAAGAGTCCGGTCGTGCTCGCCGCCAACAAGGTGGACGGTGAAAAGCAGGAGGCCGACGCGCTGGAACTGTGGAACCTGGGTGTGGGAGAGCCGTACCCGATCAGTGCTCTGCACGGGAGGGGGACCGGTGACCTGCTGGACGCCGTCGTGGCCGCCTTCCCCGAAAAACCGGTGGGTACGAGCGAGGAGGACGGTCCGCCCCGTATCGCACTGCTGGGCCGTCCCAACGTGGGCAAGTCCAGTTTGCTCAACCGGCTCGCCGGTGAGGAGCGGGTCGTGGTGGACACGGTGGCAGGCACCACCCGCGATGCCGTCGACGAAATCATCGAACTGGGCGGGCAGACCTGGAAGTTCATCGACACCGCCGGTATTCGTCGCCGTTACCGGGCTCTGCAGGGCGCCGACTACTACGCAACGATGCGTGCCGGAAACGCCCTGGCACGGGCCGAGGTCGCGGTGGTCCTGATGGATGTCAGCGAACCACTCGCCGAGCAGGACATCCGTGTGATCGAGCAGGTCGTGGATGCCGGGCGTGGCCTGGTTCTGGCTTTCAACAAGTGGGACCTTCTCGACGAGGAGCGTCGCATCTACCTGGAAAAGGAGATCGACCGGCAGTTGTCCCGGGTGTCCTGGGCCCCGAGGGTGAACATCTCCGCCGAGACCGGACGGCACACGGAACGTCTGGTCCCGGCGATCGAGACCAGCCTGGCCGGGTGGAATCAGCGCATCACGACCGGGCAGCTGAACAACTGGATCAAGGAGCTGGTCGCGGCGCACCCACCACCGGTGCGTGGTGGCAAGCAGCCCAAGATCTTGTTCGTGACACAGGCCGGTGCGCGCCCGCCACACTTCATCCTGTTCACGACCGGGTTCCTGGAGGACGGTTACCGTCGCTTCGTCGAGCGTCGGCTCCGTGAGGACTTCGGGTTCGCAGGATCCCCGGTGCACATCAGTATGCGTATCCGCGAGAAGAAGGGCGGGGCCGCAAGGTCCACCTCCAAGGGTGGTCAGCGCTCGGAGCGCAAGCAGCGTGGTGGCCGCCGCTGAACGGCGACGAACTCAGGTCGGTTTCCGCGGGTTCGATCTTTCGGGGATGGGTGGGGCTCCGGGCAGTGGCCTGCCCGCGCTCTCCTGCATGCGCCACACCACAAGGACCCCGATGACCCCGGCGATCATCAGCAACCAGGCAGGGGAATACAGACTGCCGGTGCGTTGGATGAGCCACTCGGCGAGCAGTGGGGTGGTACCGCCGAACAGGGCCACGGAGACGTTGAAGCTGATCGCCAAGGCCCCGTATCGCACACTCGTGGGAAAGAAAGCCGGAAGCGTCGATGGTGCCGTACCGGAGAAATGCACCAGAGTGATGGCCAGGAGCAGCACACCCACTGCGATCGTCCAGAAGCTGCTCGTCTGCATCAGCCAGAAAGCCGGAAGTGACAGCACGATCGCAAGGACGCTGCCGGCCAACAACACCGGCCTGCGTCCGACCCGGTCGCTGAGGCGGCCGACCAACGACACCACCGCGAGCATGAACACCATGGCGCCCAGGGTCGCCACCAGCCCCATGGTGGTGCTGTGTCCGAGTTCGGCGTTCATGTATGTCGGCAGGTACGCGGTGACCATGTAGTTGTTGACGTTGAAGGCCAGGACCAGACCGATGCACAACAGTATGGCGCGCCACTGGTCGAGGACGGTCTCTTTCAACTGGCCCTTGCGGCGCTTGCCCCGAGAGTCCTTGGCAAAGCCCTCGGCGTGCTGTTGGAAGACGGGGGTGTCCTCGAGTTTGACCCGTAGGTACAGACCGATGGTGCCCAAGGGCAGAGCGAGCAGGAACGGGATGCGCCACCCCCAGGCGAGCATCACGTCGTCGCCCAACAGCAGGGTCATCACGGTGACGATGGAAGCACCACCGACGTAACCGCTGAAGGTGCCGAACTCCAACCAGGAGGAGAGGAAGCCACGGCGCTTGTCGGGCGCGTACTCGGCGATGAAGGTGGTGGCGCCACCGTACTCACCACCGGTGGAGAACCCTTGGAGCATTCGGGCGATCAACAGCAGGATCGGTGCAAGGATCCCGATGGTTTCGGCCGACGGGAGGATCCCGATGGAAAAGGTGCTCACTGCCATGAGCAGCATGGTGATGGCCAGGACCTGCTTGCGGCCGATCCGGTCGCCGAGCGGGCCGAAGAACATGCCGCCGAGCGGGCGGACGAGGAATGCTCCGGCGAAGGTGGTGAAGGTGGCGAGGAGTTGTACACCCGTGGACTGGGACGGGTAGAACACCAACCCGATGATGACGGCGAGGTAGCTGTAGACACCGAAGTCGTACCATTCGGTGGCGTTGCCGATCGCGGCGGCCGTCACGGCCTTGCGGGTCGTTCTTTGGTCGGCGGTCAGGGCAGATGGTGCCCCTGGTTCCTTCTGGCTCACGTTTCTCCCTCGGTGGAACACCCGGCACCACCGTATGTGACAAGTTGATTGCCCCTGGTGATTGTCTTCGGTGGTGTTCGAGAGCAGTGACCCTGAAACCAAGAGCATCGGTGCACCGTTGTGCCGTCGCTCTTGGGGCGATCAGGACCGGGGAAAGCAGGACGACGTCGAAAGTGTTGGTGCCGGCCGTCGGTACCGTGGAAACCGCGTGTCGGTGAAGGGCGAAGCGGGGAGAAGGCCGTGCACAAGGTGTTGATCAGCGCCTGTCTGATGGGACGCAAGGTGCGCTTCGACGGACGGGCCAAACCCGTCGACGACGATCTCCTGGACCGTTGGCGTGTCGAGGAACGCCTGGTGGTGCACTGCCCCGAGGTCGCCGGGGGCCTGCCCGTGCCTCGTCCCCCGGCCGAGATCGAACCGGGGGCCGGCGCAGCCGAGGTCCTGACCGGCCGGGCCCGCATCCTCACCCCCGACGGGAGTGACGTCACCCACCACTTCGTCGCCGGCGCCCGCGCCGCCCTGAACACCGCACACACACGCGGGGTGGGGGTGGCCGTCCTCAAGGAGTCCAGCCCCTCCTGTGGCCTGCACGAGCACTACGACGGTACTTTCACCGGCGCCAAGGACCCCGGCCCCGGGGTGACCGCGCAACTGTTGCTCGAGCACGGGATCGCGGTCTTCAACGAGACCGAACTCGTCCGGGCACAAGAGCACCTGGACGAGCTCGACAAGGGACGGGTCAGTCCTTGACCACCGCATAGCGCGCGCACGCGAAGTCGCTCGCCCGGTGAACCTCCAGCACCTGCAGATCCACCCGACCCGCCAGCAACGGGGAGCCCGCCCCCAACGTGACCGGGGCGATCGACACATCCACCACGTCGAGCAGGCCGAGTCGGGCCAGATCTGCGGCCACGCCGCCACCGCCGAGCACCCAGACGTCGCGCCCGTCGGCCGCGGCGACCATCTCCTTGTGCACTGCCCGAAGTTCCTCGTCGGTGTCGGCCGCCACGAACCGCAGGTTCCCCTCGACCCTGGGCAGGTCCCGGTGGGTCAGCACCCAGGTCGGGGCCGTGAATGGCCAGGACTTGTGCCCCTCGTGCCGCAGGAGCCACTCGTAGGTACCTGCGCCGGTCACGATCGCCCCCACGTTCGCGATGAAGTCGTGGGTCGGTTCGTCCACAGCGCTCGAGTCCGCGGAAAACAGCCAGTCCAACGAGTTGTTCTCGTCGGCGATGAAACCGTCCAGGCTCGTGGCGGTCATGTACACGGTCCTCATCGTGTGCCTCCTCGGCGTTGGTTGAGTCCTTGCAGCCACTCCAGGGGGTCCCCGTGCCCGACCTGCAGGCCGGCGGCGCGCAGCATGTGCCGTACGCTCTGGCGACGGTGCGCGGAGAAGGTCAACACGTGGGCGACGATCCCACCCAGCAGGAAACTCTCCGGCGGATCACACAGGGCGTCCACGATGCGGTCGCCCCAGGCACCCCGTCGACCGATGTCGCCCACAGCGGCGACCCAGCGCGCAGCCACGTCCTCGTGTCGTGCGCGCAGCGACGCGATGTCGTCCGCCCCGGAATCGGGATGGTCGTCCCCCGCGATCGAGGCCAGCCACGTCTCCTTGGTCTCCACCAGCGCGTTCAACACCGACGCAACCGATCCCTCGGGCTTGTTCCAGGACAAAACGGTGCGTCCGGGTTCCCACACCCGTTGATAGTCCTCCTCGTCCAGCTGAGTGGCTCGTTCGATGAGGTGGGTGGTGTCGTCCACGTCGTGGTGGATCTGCAACACGATCGGGTCCATCGTGGGACGCTCCTTCGGTTCCTTCTCCACCCACAGGTGGAACGGTGGGTGGAAGTGGATACCGTTCGGTGCGGGCAACCACATGCCACTTCCGGCCGTGATGGCTCCGGGCGGATGCCCGAACGCCCGACCGAAGGCCCGAATGAACCCTTCCACCGACGAGTACCCGGCCGTGAACGCGGCGTCGGTCACGCTCGTACCCTGGCTGATCTGCCAGGCAGCACGCTCCAGCAGCACCCGGCGGCGTAGTGCCACCGGTGACTCCCGGGCGCCGCGGGAGAGTTCACGGGAGAAGTGGAACGGTGAGCTGAACGCACTGTCGGCCATGTCCTGCAGGCGGACGTTGTCCTCCTCCAGGGCCGCATCCAGCAGCTCGCGGAGTCGGTCGCGCCCTGTGTTGGCCTCGGTCATGTCACCAGTATGTTCATGCTCGCCCACGCTCGCCTGACCGTTCTTGCTCACCCGTGCGGGTGCGCCCACCCCGGCCGAAGTTTCCGGGAAACAGTTCGCCGTCGGTGTTGTTGTCGCTCGTGTACACCCAGAAGGAGGCCCCGTGACCACAACCGAGACGTCCGCTTCGGAGCACCTGCCCGAGGCCACCCAGGCGGTCGTGGTCGGTGCGGGGCAGGCAGGGCTCTCCGTGGCCTGGCACCTGCGGCGCCTCGGCCTGGTTCCGGGTGATGGTTTTGTCGTGCTCGACCGGGGACCCGATCCCGGCGGGGCCTGGCAGTTCCGTTGGCGATCCC
>DXDP01000298.1 GCA_019115445.1 Candidatus Nocardiopsis merdipullorum | reverse complement strand
TGGTGACATTACCCCACGATCGGTTCTCGATCGCCGAGCAACGCCGTACCGATACGCAGGTGTGTCGCACCACGTTCCACGGCCGCTTCCAGGTCTGTGCTCATCCCCGCCGAGATCATTGTGGCTCGGGGGTAGCGGTCACGAATGCGGTCGGCGAGCACCTCCAGTCGCCCAAAAGCCGTGGAGGGGTCCCCCTCCAGGGGTGCGACCGCCATGACACCGCCGAGGTCGAGTGCTTCCTGTTCGTCGATCCGCGCCGCCAGTTCGAGCGCGTCCGCAGGGTCCACTCCCCCACGCGGGCCGAGCACCCCGGCCTTGGAACCCTCGTCGAGGTTGACCTGGACCAAACAGGTCAGCCGCCGTCCCGCGGCCTCAGCGCGTGTCCCCAGGGCCCGAGCGAGCCTGGCCCGGTCCACCGAGTGGACGACCGAGGCGTAGGAGGCCACCGACCGGGCCTTGTTGGTCTGCAACTGGCCCACGAAGTGCCAGGTGAGTTCGAGGTCGGCGGTCTCGGCGGCCTTCGGTGCGGCTTCCTGGTCGCGGTTCTCACCGATGTCGGTGACCCCCGACGAGGCGAGGATCCGCACGTCCTCGGCCGGGTAGGTCTTGGTCACAGCGATCATCGTCACTTCGGCGGGGTCACGACCTGCCTTGTCACAGGCGGTCTCGATCCTGTCCCGCGCGACGCGCAAATTGGCACGGATCTGCTCCGCTCGTGCGGAGTCAGTGTGTGACACTATGTCTTTTCCTTCCCCTCTCAGGGTGTCGGTTCGCGGCACGGCGTGTTCAAGAACGCCAGATGAAGGAGGCAAACCTCCCGGTGGGCGCGTCCCGTCGATGGGAGAACAACTCGGGGCTCTCCAGTGTGCAACGACCGTCCGTGGTGATCTTTTCGACACCGGCCCGGCCCAGCTGGGCCGTCACGGCAGCGAGCATGTCCACCCCGGTGGTCCCGTCCCGGGTGGTGCAGGCCGCCTCAGGGGTCTTTCGGGCGGTCTCCTCCTGCATCTTGGGGGGTACTTCATAACATTTCCCACAAATGGCGGGTCCGAGGTGGACCGTTGTCCGTTCGGGGCGGGCCCCTTGGACGATCATCGTCTCGACGAGGCGCGCGGCCACAGCACCGGCGGTGCCGAGACGGCCGGAGTGGGCAGCGCCCAGCACACCCGCCTGTGTGTCGGCGGCCAGCACGGGCAGGCAGTCGGCCGCCAGTGAGGCCAGGACCAGTCCGGGTTCGGTGGTCACCACACCGTCACAACGACCCACGACCCCGGGTTCGGTGGCCACGAGCACATCGGTGGTGTGATGTTGATCCATCCAGACGATTCGATCGGGTGCAAAACCCAGATTCTGCGCCGCCCTGGCGCGGTTGGCGAACACTGCTTCCCGCTCGTCGCCCGTCCCCAGGCCGAGGTTGAGCGAGTTGTGGGGCGGGCCACTCACTCCACCGTGACGTTCGGTGACGGCGGCACGCACAGCGTTCCCCAGGTCGATCACATTGCTCATCCGTGTGTCCGCGGTCCCTCCCTCGCCCCGCACGGGGCGTGAACGCACGCCCCGGGGGGGTGGTGACGGCCCTGACCCAAGGGTCGGGGCCGCTGACACGTCGATGGTACCGGGATCGGGAACGTTTACTTCAGGAACTCTGGGACGTCCAGGTCGTCGGGGTCGTCGAAGATCACCCTTCGACGAGGTGTGGTCGTATCACGCTGTTCCGTTCCGGTGTCGGGGAACGCGTGGACATGGCCGGAGCGATCGTCACGCTCCTCGTCCTCTTCGTACTCGGCACGATCGGTTCGTGGTTCCTCGGCGGGTTCACGCTCCACCCGGGAAGCGGTGTGTGCGGTCCCGTCGTAGGGAGCCGCAGTGCCGTACGTCGGGGTTTCGGTCCAGGGCTCCGGCCGGGGCCGGCTCGGCTCACCAGAGGTTTCCGGGACGGGCTCGACCGGAGAAGTTTCGGTGCCGTTCTCGGTCCGTGTGATCGGTTCGGGCTCGGCCGGGGCTCCCTGGCGTTCCCGGAACCGGTCCTCGCCCGGGTCTCTCTGTCGGAAGGTCCCGACCGGTCCAGGAATACCCGTGGCCGACGTCCCGCTCACCTCCGGTTCGGAAGAGGTGGACCGTGTGGATCGAGTCGGTCGCTCCTCACGACCGGACTCGATGCTCGCAGTGGAGAAATCGGCCTCAGGAGGGTCCACGAGCCGGTGCTCCCGCACCGTCGGCCCGCTCACTTCGGGCTCGTCGAAACCTGCCGCTATGACGGTCACGCGGACCTCATCACCCAGGGCGTCGTCGATGACGGCCCCGAAGATGATGTTGGCCTCGGCGGCCGCTGAGTTCGCGACCAGTTGTGCGGCCTCGTTGATCTCGAACAGGCCGAGGTCGGAACCGCCCTGGATGGACAGCAACACCCCGTGTGCGCCGTCGATGCTGGCTTCCAGCAACGGTGAGGAGATGGCCATCTCCGCCGCCGCCACGGCTCGGTCGTCCCCGCGCGCGGAGCCGATACCCATGAGTGCCGATCCGGCTCCCGACATGACCGTTTTCACATCGGCGAAGTCCAGGTTGATCAGGCCCGGTGTGGTGATCAGGTCGGTTATGCCCTGAACACCGGAGAGAAGGACCTGGTCGGCGGCCTTGAAGGCATCCAGCACGCTGACCTGACGATCGGAGATGGACAACAGCCGATCGTTCGGGATCACTATCAGCGTGTCGACCTCCTCCCGCAACATGGCGATGCCGGATTCGGCCTGGGTCGCTCTGCGTTTGCCCTCGAAACCGAAGGGACGGGTGACCACGCCGATCGTGAGTGCGCCGAGGGATCGGGCTATGTTGGCCACGACCGGCGCTCCGCCGGTGCCTGTGCCACCGCCCTCCCCGGCAGTGACGAAGACCATGTCGGCCCCCTTGAGGACCTCTTCGATCTCCTCGCGATGATCCTCGGCCGCCTTACGGCCGACATCGGGGTTGGCTCCGGCGCCCAAGCCGCGTGTGAGTTCGCGACCGACGTCGAGCTTGACATCGGCGTCACTCATCAACAACGCCTGCGCGTCCGTGTTGATGGCGATGAACTCGACGCCCTTGAGCCCCTCTTCGATCATTCGGTTGACGGCATTGACACCGCCACCGCCGATGCCGACGACTTTGATGACCGCGAGGTAGTTCTGCGGTGCTGCCACGACGAGGGGCCTTTCCGCTCGCATTATGCCGTTCCGTCACTGTGTGCGATGGCGTGATGCCATCGGGTACGCCGACGGTTCGGCATCCGGTTCTACAGTGTGCGTTTCGGGTTCCCCGAGGCGCGCACACGGCGTGCTGGGAACGAGGACCCGAAGAAAAGCTTTTTGTACGTTCTTGACAGTGGTTGTGCTTCCCGACAGTAAGCTGACCGCCGACCACGGGCAACCGATGACGGCCTCACCCTAACTGCGTATAACGCGAGGAAGCGAAGCGTACGCCCGGCGCGTCGCATCTGGAAGGTCTTCGACTCCGCAGGCGTCACTCTCCGTGAGCGGTCCCGGGTGCCCCGTTTCGTCGTCCGCCGGATCTTTGGTGACCCGACCACTTTCTTTCCCTGCAGCTGGGAACCTCTTCACCGAACAATCGCCAGACCCGGGTGGGAGACGTCGTAGACTTGCCCCTCCTCGGAAGGGTGCTCCTGCATGAGCACCTGCAGGACCTCGCTCTTGTCCGCGGTGTGTGTGGACTCCCCCCACTCCACGAGCGCTCCTTCATCGAGTTCCAGGGTGATCTTTTCGGTCTCGGTGGCGTCGATGAGTCGGATCTGCGCCCGCAGGGGGTCGGGAACCTGCTCGACGACGTCGGCGGCGGCGCGGACCGCGGGGCTGCCCTCGATCTCCCCGGTCACCTTGACCAGCGGATGATCTTCGGGGCGGGTCCTGGAATCCTCGATACGCACACCGTCACCGTCCACCAGTCGGTATTCCTCACCGACCCGCACTGCCAACAGTGGGCGCCGTTCGACCACCTCCACCCGCAACGTGACGGGCCAGCCTCGAGTGACTTCGGCGCTCTCGACCAGGTCGAGGCTCTCCGCACGCTCTCGACCACTGTCGAGATCGACCCTGGCCAAGGGGGTACCGGTCTCCACGTCCACTGCGGCCACCACATCCTCGGGCCGGATGCGATCCACCCCGGTGACGGCCACGTCACGGACGACGAGCAGTCGCGAGCCCAACAGGATCCAGGTGACGACGCAGACCAGGGAGACCACGAGCAACGCCACGAAGGCGATCTTCCACGGATCGGACCGGGACCGTTCCGTGGTCCGTCCCTCTTCTGCGTTCACTGGCGGTCCCCCGGCCTTCCACGGTGTTCAGCTCTGTACGCCGCTGCCCGCCGTGTCGGCCCCGGCCCGCTCGGCCAGGGCCGCCATGATCTGCGGACCCAGCTCGGTCACGTCCCCCGCCCCCATGGTCAGGACGATGTCCCCGGGCCGGGCCAGTCCAACCACGGTGCGTACGGTCTCCTCCCGGCCCGGTACGTACCGCACACGGTCGTGAGTGACCTTGGAGGTGATGAGTTCACCGGTGACCCCGGGTTCGGGGTCCTCCCGGGCCGCGTAGACCTCCATCACCACGACCTCGTCGGCCAAACTCAACGCGGTCGCGAACTCCTCGGCGAAAAAGCGGGTCCGACTGTACAGGTGAGGTTGGAACAGGGCGATGACGCGTCCGCCGGCCAGGTCGGCGGATTCTTCCCCGAACGACTCCAGAGCGGCACGGGTGGCACGTAGGTCCGCCTCGACCTCGGTGGGGTGATGGGCGTAGCTGTCGTAGACACCCACGCCGCCGCCCTCACCCTTGAGTTCGAAGCGGCGGGCCGCACCCGCGAAGTCCGCGACACCCTCCACCGCGACCTCCAGGTCGTGCCCGAGTTCGTCGGCCACGACCACCGCGGCGACCGCGTTGAGCACGTTGTGGCGTCCAGGGGCGGCCACTTGCCCGTCGATGGGCTCGCCCGAGGCGGTGTGGACGGTGAACTCCGTCGTGAAACCGCGTGCGCGAACCCTGGTGATGCGGTGGTCGGCGTCCTCCGCCTCGCCATAGGTCAGGACCCGCTTACCGCGTTCCCTGGCCAGTTCTGCGACCTTACGGGCGCCCGGGTCGTCGATGCCGGCGATGACGGTGCGTTCGACGCGGTCCACGAAGGAGGCGAAGTTGGTGTGGATCTCCTCCAGACCGCTGTAGTTGTCGAGGTGGTCGGCCTCCACATTGGTGACCACGGCGATCTTGGGCGAGAGCATGAGGAAGGAGCCGTCGCTCTCGTCGGCCTCCACCGCGATGACGTCGCCGACACCGGCATCGGCCCCCAACCCGGTGGTGACCAGCGTGCCACCGATCACGTACCCGGGATCGACACCCAGGTGCTGCAGAACGACGGTGATCATCGAGGTCGTGGTGGTCTTGCCGTGTGTTCCGGAGACCGCGATCCCTTCACGGTCCAGCAGGAGTGCACCCAGTGCTGCGGCTCTGGGGAGGATGCGCAGGCCCCGCCGGTGGGCCTCGACGAGTTCGGGATTGTCCTCACGGATGGCCGAGGAGACCACAAGGGTCTCGGCCGTGCCGAGGTGCTCGGCGGCGTGCCCCACGTGGACCCGGGCACCCATCTGCTCCAGTTCCCGCAGGGTGTGTCCGTCACGGGCATCACTACCGGAGACCTCGACACCGAACTGCAACAGTACGCGGGCGATACCGGACATACCCGCCCCGCCCAGACCGATGAAGTGGGTACGGCCCAGCTTGTCGACAGGGACCGGGTCGGTCGGCCGAACCAGACTCATCGGCTGTCCTTCCCGTTGTCGTGGAAGACCTCGTCACCGATGTCGTCCGACACGGGCACATCGGGGGTCGGTTTGTCACCACGAGCGATGGCCATCACCTCGCGGGCCAGTTCGTCGTCGGCGTCCCTGCGGCCCATGCGTGCGGCGGCTTCGGACATGGCCACGACCCGGTCGGTGTCGGTCAGCACCGGCAACAGCTCATGAGTGATCCAATCCACCGAGATGTCGGCGTTGTCGACGGCCAGTCCACCGCCTGCCCGGACGATGGGTTCGGCGTTCAGTGCCTGTTCCCCGTTGCCGATGGCCAGCGGGACGAAGGCACCCGGCAGGCCCACGGCGGTCAGTTCGGCACAACTCATCGCACCGGAGCGGCACATCGCCATGTCGGCCGCCGCGTAGGCCATGTCCATGCGGTCCACGTAGGGCACCGCGACGTAGGGGATGCCGTCCTCGGTGAGGTCCTGGGGTTCCTCGGCGTTCTTGGGGCCGACCACGTGCAGGACCTGTACACCGTGGCGACGGAAGTGGGGGGCTGCGGCGAACGCGGTCTCGTTGAGTCGTTGGGCACCCTGGGAGCCGCCGAAGATCAACAGGGTCGGCAGATCATGGCGCAGACCGAAGTAGGTGCGCGCCTTGTCCCCCATGGCCAGACGGTCCAGGGAAGTGATCTGTTCACGCAAAGGGATGCCGACAAAACGTCCGTTGCGGATCTGGGTGTGGGGGTGCCCCGTGTACACGTGCGGGGTCATCCGTGCGCCGAGTCGGTTGGCCAGCCCCGGGAGGGGGTTGGCCTTGTGCACGACGATCGGGATGTTTCGGCGCCGGGCGGCCAAGTACCCGGGGGTGGCCACATAACCACCGAAACCGACCAGGACGTCGGCCTGGATGCGGTCCAGCAGCTCACCGGCGGCACCGAGCGCGCCCGCCAACTTGCCCGGGACCGTGAGCAATTTCGGGGTGAGTTTGCGAGGCAGGGGGACCGCCGGGATCATGCCCAGCTCGTAGCCACGCATGGGTACCAGCCGGGTCTCCAGTCCCCGTTCGGTTCCCAGGCACAAAATTTCCGTGCCGGGGTCGATGCGCCTCAGTGCATCCGCCAGAGAGAGCGCGGGCTCGATATGCCCGGCCGTGCCGCCTCCGGCAAGGGCTACCCTCATCGTCGCCGATTCCTCCTTGGCCGGTCGCCCGCCGCCGGGACCGGTCCGTTCCTGTGCTTGGCCGCTGTCTTACCACCTCGGGCACCCGACGTGCGGGGGGCCCGTACGGTGCGCTTGGAGGTTACGCCTTCGCTCCGTTCCTGGGTCGAGAAGGCCATCTTCTCCAGGCCAAGCCAGCTTAGAGCCCTTTGAGTCCAACTGGGACCTCTGGCCGACAGGGCCCTTTGTGCCTGGGGCTCGTTCCGGGCCAGGGCCAGGAGCACACCGAGGCCCACCATGGTGGGGATGAGTGAGGATCCACCGTAGGAGACGAGCGGCAGCGGAATACCGGTGACCGGCACAAGACCGACCACGGCGGCGATGTTGATCATGGCCTGACCGATGATCCATGTCACAAGGGCGATGGCGGCCAGTCTCGGGAAAGGTGCCTTGACCCGGCCGGCCACCCGCAGTCCGGCATAGCCCAGAACACCGAACAGGCACAGGACGACGAGGGTGCCGATGAGCCCGAACTCCTCACCGATGATGGCGAAGATGAAGTCGGACTCCGCGAAGGGGAGGAAACCCCACTTCTCCCGGCTCTCCCCGATACCGACACCGAAGATCCCTCCGGTACCCAGCGCGTACAACCCGTGCAAGGACTGATAGCCCGTGCTCTCCGGGTCGGCCATGGGGTCCAGGAAAGCGGTGATGCGGCTCATCCTGTAGGGCTCGACCGCGATGACGGTGGCGGCCAGTCCCAGGACCAGGGCGAACATGGACACGAAGAGCTTGGTGGGTGCTCCGACCACCCACAACAGGGCGAGGAACACCAGAAGCAGAACCAGGGAGGTGGACAGGTCCGAGCCCAACAGGACGAGCATGGTGATCAGGCCACAACCTGGCAGCAGCGGGATGAGCAGGTGTCGCCACTCGGTGAGTTCCCTCAGTTCGTCCTTGCGGGCCAGTACGCCGGCGCCCCACAGGGCGAAGGCGATCTTGGCCGGTTCGGAGGGTTGGATGAGCAGCCCGCCGATCTCCAGCCAACGCAGGGCACCGTTGACCTCGGTGCCCTGGAAGACGGTGAGCAACAGCAGTGCCACCGAGATGATCATGGCCGGGTAGCCGATGACCCGGAACCCCGACACCGGCAGGTGGGCGGCCAGCAGCATCAGTGGAAGGCCGATCGCCGCCGAGGCCAGCTGGCGTTGGAACATCGAGAACGCCGACCCGGTCTCGGTGATGGAGTTGACCATCGTCGAGGACAACACCATGACCAGGCCCAGGGCGATGAGCAGGACACCGGTGCCGAGGACGAGGTAGTAGGAGGTGAGTGGTCGGTCCAGCGACCGTGCCCATTCCCTCCACAGCGCACGTTGCCGCTCGCCCGCTGCAGCCCTTGCCCGCGGGCGGACCGCCCGGGGAACCGCTGTCGTAGCCACCATCCGCACCCTCCCGCATTCTCGGCGCATCAATAGTGGCGCACCGGTGGGTCGGGAACCGTGGACATTTCCCGCGTGTTGGGCATGTTCGACGCATCGGAGGGTGGTGATGCGCACAGCAGAGCCCGCCCGCGCGTTTTTTCTCACGCACGGGATTCGGGTCAACACTCAGAGCATGCGCTGGACGGCTTCGGAGAAGAAGCGGCCTCGCTCGGGGTAGTCGGTGAACATGTCCATGGACGCGGCCGCCGGCGCCAGCAGCACCGTGTCCCCTTCACGAGCCATGTCCGTGGCGGCGGCGACCACCGAGTCCATGACCGTGTGCTCGGCGGGTGCTTTTGTCTCGGGGCCTTCGATCTCCACCACGGGAAGGTCGGGGGCGTACGTGTCCAGGGCCTTGCGGATACGTGCACGGTCGGC
>DXDP01000297.1 GCA_019115445.1 Candidatus Nocardiopsis merdipullorum | reverse complement strand
GCCCCAGGCATCCTTGTTGTCGGAAGCAGTGGCGTAGACGTCCTCCGCGATGAGGTCGGAGAACTCCATGGCCGCATTGTTGAAGTGATCTTCCATGTCCCCGGACATACCGCTGATCCGGGATACCATGTCCAGCAAGTCTTCGGCGGTTGAATCAAGTTTTCCGACGTTGACGTCACATTCTTTGGGGTTGAAGTACATGACTCTCTTGGTTTCGCTGAGGTCGTATCTCAGATGTTGGGAGGAATGACCGAATCGAAGTTGATGCCGGCGTAGATGTCAGAGCTTTCTTCGTCGGTGGCAGAAATGTCAGATGCACCTCCCTGAATATTCTCCGCCAAAGAAATTCCATGCTCCTCGACCTCCGCAATTGCTGCGGCCTGCTCTTCTCCATAGGCGTCCCAACCACTCACCTCGGGTTCGTGGTCGCATGCTGACTTCGCTGCGTCCAGTGCCGCATTGAAATCTGCACCAAGACCCACGAAGCCCGATGCATAGGCCTCGGCATCCTGCCCGGCCCCGTAAGCCTCCACCGGGTTCACACCCACTTCGTGCCCTGACACGATGACCTCGTTCCTGTTCCAGGGGGAAGAACCGAACCGGCTCGCTCGCACCTTACTGGGATTCGGGTGAGGACCCCAAAATTCTGTTTCGGAGTGGAATCGCGTTCCACGAGGTCATGGAAGTGCGGTTTCAAGAATGCGCAGGTGAACGCATCATTCCCCGGGACGGGGGACGGCAATGGTACGAGGTGCTTCGGGCAGTGGCAGCAGGCGTACCTGACCGTGACCGAGAAGGGAAAGCGGATCCAGATAGGTGGAACCGCGCAAAAGACCCCAATGCAAGCAGGGCTGCTCGGAGCAGTGCTGCGGTTCGGCCGCAAGAGTGCCGAGCGGCTGGTCGGTGATCGGATCACCCCGGGCGACGGAGGGCTCGACCGGCAAGTAGGTGGTGTGCAGGTCCCCGTGCACAACGCTCACCACCCCCACACCGGCGACCTCGCCGGCGAAACGCACCCGGCCGGGTCCTGCCGAGTACACCTCCTGGCCGGGCTCGGCGGCCAGATCCACCCCGAGGTGCCCGGGGAGCCACCGCTGTTCGGGCGGATCGAAGGGACGCAGCATCTCGATGGGGGACTCCAGAGGCCATCGCCACGAGGGTTCGGGGGAGGGGGCGGAAAGGGCGGTTCGGTGCGAGGAAATGGGGAAAAGCACAAGGGAGAGCGACAACAGGAGGAGCCACATGCAGGGATACCGCATGTACTCAGTGTGTGCGGTGCCGCCGCGCTCCACCAGACCGCTCTCGATCCTGTGGACAACCGCCATTGTCGGATGTTCCCCGATGCCCCCGACCGTTCTCGGACCCTCGGTGAACCCCCAGGGCTCGAGATCGGTCCCGTGTGTTCCCGACGGAGGATAGAATCGTCTTCGGCCCATGGGGCCGCACCACAATACGCACGTCCACCAGCCTTCCGAGAGGAAGGGGTCGGACCCACGGTCCACACCGCGCGAGCGGGTGGCGGTCCGGCCGGGGCGTCAGGCACAACCGACGGCGGGAGCCCTATCCCGCCACCGCAAGGAGGACCAGGTCATGGCCACTGTCGTGACGATCCGCCAGCTCCTGGAGAGCGGCGTCCACTTCGGGCACCAGACCCGTCGTTGGAACCCCAAGATGAAGCGCTTCATCTTCACCGAGCGCAACGGCATCTACATCATCGACCTCCAGAAGTCGCTGGCCTACATCGACCGGGCCTACGAGTTCGTCAAGCAGACGGTCGCCCACGGCGGCACCATCCTGTTCGTCGGCACCAAGAAGCAGGCGCAGGAAGCCATTGACGAGCAGGCTCGCCGTGTCGGCATGCCCTACGTCAGTCAGCGTTGGCTGGGCGGTATGCTCACCAACTTCTCCACGGTGCACAAGCGGCTCCAGCGGCTCAAGGAGCTGGAGGAGATCGACTTCGACGACGTGGCGGGTTCGACACGCACCAAGAAGGAGCTCCTCAACCTTCGCCGTGAGAAGGACAAGCTCGAGCGCACCCTGGGCGGTATCCGCGACATGTCCCGGGTTCCCAGCGCGGTGTGGATCGTGGACACCAAGAAGGAGCACATCGCGATCAGCGAGGCTCGCAAGCTGAACATCCCGGTCGTGGCGATCCTCGACACGAACTGCGACCCGGACGAGGTCGACTACCCGATCCCGGGCAACGACGACGCGATCCGCAGTGTCAGCCTGCTGACCCGTGTGGTCGCCGACGCGGTCGCCGACGGTCTGCTGGTCCGCTCGGGAGCCTCCGAGGCCCCGGGTGAGCAGAAGACCGCTCCCGAGGAGCCCCTGGCCGAATGGGAACGGGAACTCCTCGAAGGCAAGGACACCACCACGCCCGAGAGCGCCACCGCCACGTCCGCGGCCGACGCGCCCGAGGCCGCCGCCGAGACCGCTCCGGACGAAACCACGGAGAAGGCCCCGGACTCCGAGGTTGCCGCAGAGGCCCCCGGCGAGACCGACGCGAGCGAGTCGCCCGTCGACGCCCCGGCCAAGGCTCCCGAGGCCGGCGAGTAGCCACTCCTCACCTTGCCGCCCCGCCGTGAGCGCGACGGGGCGGCACCCCTGGGTGGGCGGGTCCACTGCCCCCCGAGAACAGACAAGACTTTCCATTTCAGAGGGAAAACCGAGCACAGTCATGGCGAACTTCACCGCCGCGGACGTCAAGAAGCTGCGCGACCAGACCGGCGCGGGCATGATGGACTGCAAGAAAGCCCTGAGCGAGGCCGACGGCGACTTCGACAAGGCCGTCGAGGCCCTGCGCATCAAGGGTGCCAAGGCCGTCGACAAGCGTGCCGATCGCGCCGCCGTCCAGGGCATGGTCGTTCTCAAACAGGAGAGTGACAGCAAGGCGACCCTGGTCGAGCTCAACTGCGAGACCGACTTCGTGGCCAAGAACGAACAGTTCATCGCACTGGCCAACGAGGTCGCCGACTTCGTCGCCGGTCAGGACTCCGAGGACCTGGCCACCGTCGCCGCCGCCGAGATCGAGACGGGTACGACCCTGCAGGCCTACATCGAGGCCAAGAGCGCCGTCATCGGTGAGAAGCTGGAACTTCGCCGCATCGCCAAGTTCGACGGCGCGTACGTGGCCGGTTACCAGCACAAGTCCGACCCGGACCTGCCCCCGAGCATGGGTGTCCTGGTCGAGCTGGACAAGGCAGCCGAGGAGGTCGGCAAGGACCTCGCCCAGCAGATCGCCGCCCTGGCCCCGCAGTACATCGGCAAGGACGACGTCCCCGAGGACGTGGTGGCCAACGAGCGCCGTATCGCCGAGGAGACCACACGCCAGGAGGGCAAGCCCGAGCAGGCTATCCCCAAGATCGTGGAGGGCCGTCTCAACGGTTACTTCAAGGAAGTGACGCTTCTGGGACAGCCGTTCGTCAAGGAGCACAAGAAGACGGTTCAGCAGATCGTCGACGAGGCGGGCGTGACCGTCAAGCGCTTCGTCCGTTTCAATGTCGGTCAGGCCTAGGGGATACTGACGTGAGGGAGGTGCCGGGGAGAGGTCTCCCCGGCACCTTCGGTGAATACGGGTGGGTTCGCGCACCGTGGTGTGCTCACCCGATGCAGGAGCACTCGGGGTCCCTGTGCCGCTCGGGGACGACAAGGGAGGCCACAGGCCGTGAACGAAGCGACGAGCACCGAACCCGCCATGCACAATTCCGGATGGAAACGGGTGATGCTGAAACTCTCCGGGGAGGCGTTCGCGGGCGGCGGTGGACTGGGGATCGAACCCGAGATCGTCCAGTACGTGGCCGAGTCGCTCGCGGAGGCCGTGTCCGAGGGTATTCAGGTCGCGGTCGTGGTCGGTGGCGGCAACATGTTCCGTGGGGTGCAGCTCACCGAGGGTGGTATCGAACGTGGTCGCGCCGACTACATGGGTATGCTCGGAACCGTCATCAACTGTCTGGCCCTGCAGGACTTCCTCGAACGTCTGGGCGTGGACACCCGTGTGCAGACCGCGATTCACATGAGCCAGGTCGCCGAGGCCTACATTCCTCGCCGCGCCGTTCGCCACCTGGAGAAAGGCCGTGTCGTGATCTTCGGGGCAGGGCTGGGCGCACCATTCTTCTCCACGGACACCACCGCCGCCCAGCGTGCGCTGGAAATCGGTGCTCAGGCGGTCCTCAAAGGTACCCAGGTCGACGGGGTCTACGACTCCGATCCTCGGAGCAACCCCGACGCGGTCATATTCGACAAGCTCAACTACAACGAGGTCCTCACTCGCGGCCTCAAAGTCATGGATGCCACCGCGGTCAGCCTGTGCATGGACAACGGGCTACCGATCGTCGTGTTCGATCTGATGAGCCAGGGCAACATCCTGCGTGCTGTTCGAGGTGAGAAGATCGGCACCATCGTCGGGCCGTCCACCATCTGAGGGGCGTCGCCGACAGCGCACACCAAGCCACGAACACCAAGTCGATTTCCGGGAGCGTCAGAATGACCGAAGAAACACTCCTCGAGGCCGAGGAGAAGATGGAAAAGGCCGTGACGGTCGCGAAAGGGGACTTCGCGACGATCCGTACGGGCCGGCCCACCCCGGCGACCTTCAACAGGATCACTGCCGACTACTACGGTGCGCCGACGCCGATCAACCAGCTGGCTTCCTTCTCGGTGCCGGAGCCGCGCATGGTGGTCATCTCACCGTTCGACGTCAACGCACGCACCGCGATCATCAACGCGATCCGCAACAGTGACCTGGGGGTCAACCCTTCCGACGACGGCCAGATCATCCGTGTGGTCTTTCCCGAGCTGTCCGAGGAACGCCGCAAGGAGTATGTCAAGGTCGCGCGTACCAAGGCCGAGGACGGCAGGGTCTCGGTCCGCAGTGTGCGTCGTCGCGCCAAGGACACCTTCGAAAAGGCCGTCAAGGCGGGTGACCTGGGTGAGGACGAGGCGCACCGGGCCCAGAGCGAGCTCGACGAGCTCTCGCACAAGTACGTGGGCATCATCGACGAGCTGTTGAAACACAAGGAATCGGAACTGCTCGAGGTCTAGCCGGTGACGAACCCTTCCAGCGGCTCCAGAAGCGACGACCCATCGCCGGAGCACAGACCCGACGAAGGGTCGCATGCTGATTCGGGTCAGGCCGTCGGGCAGCGTTTCGTGTTGCACAAGCCGGGGGGTGAACCGGTCAAGACCGGACGTAACCTCCCGGTGGCCATCACGAGTGGTGTCGTGCTCGGTGCCCTTGTGTTCTTCTCCATCTTTCCCTGGCCGCAGCTGTTCACCGTCATCACTTCTCTTGCGGTGCTGGTGGGGCTGCGTGAACTCAACCGGGCCCTTGCGGGCAAAGGCACGACGTTGGCGTTGGTGCCGCTGGCGGTCGGTGGGGTGGCGATGCAGCCGGCCGCCCATTTCGGGGGGACCGGCGCCCTGGTCGGAGTGACCGCCCTGACCGCGGTGGTGGCCCTGGCGTGGCGGTTGCGCGGTGGGGCGGAAGGGTTCGTGGTCGATGCGTCGGCGAATCTGTTCACCCTTGTGTATCTGCCGTTCCTCCTGGCCACGTGGCAGTTGCTCGCGGCTCACCCGGGTGATGGACAGTACTGGCTGGTGACCTTCATCGTCGTGACGATCTCCAGCGACATCGGTGGTTATTTCGCCGGGATCCTGTTGGGGCGGCACAAGATGGCGCCGGTGATCAGCCCGAACAAGACCTGGGAGGGTTTTGGCGGCTCCGTGGTGGGGTGCACGGTGGCCGGTGCGTTGTGCGTGACGCTCATGTTGGACGGTGACTGGTGGATCGGCGTGGTCCTCGGTCTGGCCGTGGTGTTGGCCGCAACGGCCGGTGACCTCATCGAGTCCCTGTTCAAGCGTGACCTGGGGGTCAAGGACATGGGCCGGTTCATGCCGGGGCACGGTGGACTCATGGACCGGATGGATTCTCTGCTGATCGCGGGGCCGGTGGTGTGGGTGGTGCTCAGTCTGCTCCTGTGAGCGAACGTGTTCGTGCTCGGGAGAGAAGGTTCAACGGGTGGGCACGGGTCCGATCCCGTCCGTACCGCAGGTCGGGTACCACGGCCTTGCTCACGGTGGACACGAACGCTTCCACCGGGCCCCGGCCCACGAGGTGACGCCAGATGAACGCGACCACGATCGAGCCCACCAGGAACAGCTCGGACATGTACTCGTCGAGGAGAAACTCCCCGTCGCTGGGGTAGAGGTCCAGATCGGCCTGCCAGGCCATGGCCAAGGCGTGCAGGACGTAGATCGTCAGCGCCATCGTTCCGGCCGCAACGAGGGGCGACAACAGGCGCGGTAGGTACTCGGTGGCGTACAGACAGACCACGAGTACGAACAGGGCCAACCCCGTGCCGCCGAGGATCTCGGGGGTGGTCGCGGTGTGCGAGGCGCTGCTCAGGAGCCAGCGGGCGTCGTCGGTGGGTACGGGCCCCTGGATCCGCTCACGGTTTCCGAGCGTGATGGTGAGGGAGTAACTCTCCCACGCGTGCCAGGAGCCTCGATAAGCCACGGAGTTGAGGAGAAGCCCGAGCGCTGCGAGTCCCATGCGCACGGTGTGCGAATTCAGGTCCAAGCGGCCCACCGCGACCCCGGCAAGTACCACGGCGAGGTAGCTCAGGGCCGGGTAGAAGCCGTACACGGCCAGGTCCAACAGTCCCTGATCCACGAGGATGTGCCCCAGGGAGAACCGGTTCCAGACCTCGGTGAACTCGTGGAACCACCCTCCGGTGTCGTGGGACCGTCGCAATACGAACAGCAGCTGCGGCCCCACCACCATGGCGGCGACCGCGGCGGCCGAGCTCCACCGCGCGCCCAGCCGCAGGAAGGGGATCGCCAGCAGGAAGTACAGACCGTAGTAGGCAAGGATCACCGTCAGGACGACTTCGGTGGGTGCCACGGCCGCGGTCAGGGCCCACCCGATGCCCATGAGCAGCAGTCCACGCACCATGACACGGCCCGCCGTCACATTGCCCATGACACCCCGGTGAGGGGAGTCGGCCCCGGAGATGAACGCCAGGGACACCCCGGCCAGGAACGTGAACAGGATCGTGGAGCGCCCCCAGGCGGCCTGGTGGATCAACAGTGCGGTGACCGTTTCCAGGTCGAGGAAGGGGACGGTGAAGTGCACGATCAACATGCCCGTCACGGCCAGCCACCGGGCGAGATCCACCCCCTTCAGACGTGTCCGTGCACGGGCAGGGGCGACCCCGGTCGCGGGATGGTGAGGTCGAGTCATACAGGGTGGGCCCGGTGACCCGCTGTCGGAGCGCGGGTCACCGGAAGTGTCGTACGGTCAGTTCTCCGGCTCGAACCATACCGCCGCAAGCGGAGGCAGAGTGATGTCGGCCGAGTACGGCTGTCCCTGCCACCCCTCGGCCCGGGCCTGCACGGTGGTCGGTGCCGGATACCCCGAGCCACCGAACCGCGGGTCGTCGGTGTTGATCACGCTGTTCCACCGGCCCGCGAAGGGCAGGCCGATCCGCCGACCCTCACGGGGTACCGGCGAGAGGTTCACCACACAGGCCAGCGCGGAACCGTCCTCACCGAAACGCAGGTAGGAGAGCGTGTTGCCCTCGTGGTCCCCTCCGTCCAACCACTGAAAACCCGCCGGGTCGGTGTCCAACGACCACAGCGCCGCCCTCGGCCGGTAGGCGTCGTTGAGCGCCTTGACCAGACGCTGGGCCCCCACGTGGTGATCGAACTGCAGCAGCCACCACGGCATGCTCTGCTCGTGCGACCATTCCTCGCCCTGGGCGATCTCTCCACCCATGAACAGCAACTGTTTACCCGGGTGCGACCACATGAAGCCGTACAGGGCACGCACGTTGGCGGTGCGCTGCCACTCGTCCCCGGGCATCTTGTTCAGCAGCGACTGCTTGCCGTGCACGACCTCGTCGTGCGACAGCGGAAGCACGTAGTTCTCGCTGTAGGCGTACACCATCGAGAAGGTGAGCTCGTTGTGGTGGTACTTGCGGTGGGCGGGCTCCTTTCGCATGTACTGGAGCGTGTCGTGCATCCAGCCCATGTTCCACTTGAGTCCGAAGCCGAGGCCGCCCATGTCCACGGGGGTGGTCACACCCGTGTAGGCGGTGGACTCCTCCGCGATCATGACCACGCTCGGGTTGCGCCGGTAGACGGTGGTGTTGAGTTCCTTGAGGAAGTCGATCGCCTCCAGGTTCTCCCGGCCGCCGAACATGTTCGGTTCCCAACCGCCGGAGTCGCGGGAGTAATCGAGGTAGATCATCGAGGCGACCGCGTCCACGCGCAGACCGTCGATGTGGAAC
>DXDP01000296.1 GCA_019115445.1 Candidatus Nocardiopsis merdipullorum | reverse complement strand
CCGCTCGATCAGTACGGGGACCGTCAGGGTGGGGTCCTGTGTGGACACGGGCCGTACCTGGGTGGCGTTCCAGTCCTCGGTCAGCCGGGTGAGCACCTGCTCGGCCGTGGGACGTTCGGCCGGGTCCTTGGCAAGAGCGCTGCGCACGATCTCGGCCAGTTCGGCGGGCAGCCCCGCCAAGTTCGGTTCCTCGGTACGTGTGCGGTGGGAGACCACGTCGAGCGGCCCCTTGCCGAACGGGTTCTCACCGGTTGCGGCGAACAACACCATGCACGCCCACACGAACATGTCGGAGCGGTCGGTGGCCTCTTCCCCCACGTACTGTTCCGGCGCCATCCATCCCGGCGTACCGAACATCCCGCCGGTGCTGGTCAGGGCGGTGGCATCGACCGCACGTGCGATCCCGAAGTCGAGCACCTTGGGCCCCTCCGGCGACAGGATCACGTTGCCCGGTTTCAGGTCCCGATGCACCACCCCCGCGCCGTGGATGGCCACCAAGGCCTCGGCCAACCCCACCGCGAGCGCCGTCAGCACACCGCCCGTGAGAGGCCCGTTCTCCCGGACGTGTTTGCGTAGCGTCGATCCCGGAACGTACTCCGTGGCCAGCCACGGGGTCTCCGCCCGGACATCGGCGTCGAAGAACGCAGGTGCACAGGCAGCACGGACCCGAGAGACCATCTCGACCTCGCGCGCAAAACGCGCCAGGAACTCCGGGTCGACGGCGATGTGTGGATGGACGACCTTCACCGCGGCGCTGCCGCCCTGCGCGTCCAGTCCCGCGTAGACCGCCCCCATTCCCCCGGCTCCGATCCGGCCGACGACCCGATAGGGGCCCAAGGTCCGAGGGTCGGAATTGCCGGGTGGTTCCACCCCCGGCGGCAACTGGTTCCGGCTGAAGGCTCGAACGTTCTTCACGGTCATGGCTTCCTTCGTCACGGCGGGGTTCACGGCTGCTCGGGTTCCCATCGCTGAGGCAGGACCCCCGGGTGATCGGCGGGCACGCGATCGTCGTCGTCCGTGACAACCCTGGGCACGTAGTGCAGAACACCGCTGTTGGTGCCTTCCAGGCTGCTCACAGTGGCCTTGGTCGTCGGGTTTTCGGGACCGATGACATTGACCGACGACTGCTCGAGGCGTTCGAACTCCAGGAATTCCCCTGTCTGGGTGACAGGGGCCCACCCGAAGTCACTGGTGCGTACTTCCGCCTGCCCGAAGTCGAGCAGGTACTCGATCACCACCGCGTGGATCTCCGAATCGGGTTCCCTCGGTGTCGGCTCGGCGGCGAGCCGTATCTCTTCCAGCTCCTGCGTGCCGTCCTCGGACACACGCTTGCGGACCAGGAAATCGGGGTCGTCCTCATCGGGTTCGACCACGACCGAACCGGTCTCGTAGAGCTCCCGATACTCCTCCGGGACATCCTCCAGAGGCTCTTTCGGTGAGCCGTCGGGCTCCGCTTCCTCGGCGGAAGTGTTCTCGGCCACGTCACCTTCCGCATCGGCCACGGCATCGGCCTCTTGGTCGTTGTTCTCCGTCCCCACCTGGAAGTTCCACAGCCCGATCCCACCGCCCACCAGGGCCACGAGGGCGATCACCGCCGCACCGAGGGCAGGTAGCCACCTACGGCCGAACACTCGAGGACGACGGCGTGGGGCATGAGCGACCCAGGACTCGTTCTCCTTCCCCGTGGCACACGGTACGGACCAGGCCTTTCCCAGAGCGAGGACGAGGTCGCCTCCTTCTTCGTGGCTCACCGCGTCGGGGGCTCTCGCCAAGAGCAGACCGGCCGTTTCGGCCAGGAGTTGCGCCGCACCGAGGCGTTGCGCGGGGTCCTTGTCCAGGGCGCGTTCCAGCAGCGGACGCAACGCCTCGGAAAGCCCTTCCAACCGAGGCGGTTCGGACAGGATCCGGGCGATGGTGGCATCGGTGTCGTCCGCGTCGAAGGGCCCGTGTCCGGTGGCGGCAAAACACACCAGCCCCGCCCACGCGAACACGTCCGAACGGTCCGACGCGGAAGCTCCCCCGTACTGCTCCGGAGAGATCCACCTCGGGGTACCCACCAACCCTCCGGTGTGGGTCAGTGCCGTCTCCTCCACCGCTCGTGCGATCCCGAAGTCGAGCACCTTGGGCCCCTCCGGCGACAGGATCACGTTGCCCGGTTTCAGATCCCGGTGCACCACCCCCACGCCGTGGATCGCGGTCAGCGCCTCTGCGACCCCCACCGCGAACGCGACCAGCAAGGCACCATCCAGTACCCCTCGAGTTCGTACGTACTCGTTCAGGGTCGGCCCGGGTACGTATTCGGTGGCCAACCACGGCACCTCGGCTCGCACATCCGCGCCCAGGAACCACGGCACACACGCGGCACGCACCCGCTGCACCAGTGCCACCTCACGCGCGAACCGCGCCCGAAACTCCGCATCATCTGCGTACACACGATGCACACGCTTGACCGCCACCCGCCGATCATGGTCATCCAGGGCCGCGTACACCACACCCATGCCGCCACTGCCCAATCGACCCACGACCCGGAACGGACCCACACGACGCGGCTCGCCCTCGGTCAGCGGCTTCACACCGGTGGGCAGAGACGGCCCACCGGGGTTGGGGAAGGGGGACATACAGGCACCGATCTGCGATGAAGGGGATCACGACCCGTGGCGAACGGGCCCAGCGACAAGACTTCCGATGATTGAGACACAGGACTCACCTGTTTTGTTCTCATGTAATCACTCAACGTGTCCGTGACCCCTGCTCGCCCACCTTGCGGACCGAGGTCGGCACCCCTCGGCCATCCCCGGTACGGGGTTGTCGCCGAACCCACCTAACCTGGTGGTATGCGTTCCTTTGCGGCGCCGCTCGCCCTGGCGGCCGATGTGGTGTGTGTGCTCGCCTTCGTCGTGATCGGCAAGATCGACCACGACACCGGAACGGCCGTCGCCGAGGTGGCGGGGATCGCTTGGCCGTTCGTCGCGGGTCTACTGTTGGGGTGGGTGGTCACCCTGGCGTGGCGCAACCCCTTCCGGGTCTGGCCGGTCGGTGCGTTCGTGTGGGCGATCACCGTCGCGGGCGGCATGACGTTGCGTCTGTTCACCGGGGAGAACGCGCCGTGGAGTTTCGTCACGGTCACTGCACTGTTCCTCGCAGCGACCATGTTCGGTTGGCGGGCGATCACGCTCGCGCTCACCAAGAGGCGACAGCGGGTGTCGTGACAGGCAAGAACCGGAAACGATTCCGGTCCCGGCCCGAGGGCGGGGGCCATGTCCGAACCGCTCCGGGTCACCGCCGAGGAAGACACCCGCTGATGTGTACGACACCACACACGATGACGTCGGTGGTGAGACGAAGGTGATCCGGCCCCAAGACATCCACCTGTGAGACCTACGTTGGAACAGAGGAAAGAGCGAGCCGTGCTCGAGACCACCCCGATGACCCACGCCGAGGACGAGGCACGCGAGGTGGGTGTGGGGCCGTGGCAGGGTCCTTGGCCCGAGGGTGACCACTACGATCCCGAACTCCTGGCGAGCGGTGACCGCCGCAACGTCGTCGATCGGTACCGGTACTGGCGCAGGGAAGCGATCATCGCCGACCTGGACACCGTCCGCCACCCGTTCCATGTCGCGGTGGAGAACTGGTCGCACGACTTCAACATCGGTTCGGTGGTGCGTACGGCGAACGCGTTCGGTTGCGCTGCCGTGCACATCGTGGGTCGTCGCCGGTGGAACAAGCGCGGCGCCATGGTGACCGACCGTTACCAGCATGTCCATCACCATCCGGACATCGCAGCCCTGTCGGCGTGGGCCGACGAACGTGACCTTCCCCTGATCGGGGTCGACAACCTGCCCGGTGCCGTACCCCTGGAGACCCATCCGCTTCCGCGTAAAATGGTCCTGGTGTTCGGGCAGGAAGGCCCCGGGCTGTCGGAAGAGGCCCATGCGGCCTGTTCAGCGGTTCTGTCGATCGCCCAGTACGGTTCGACCCGGTCGATCAACGCGGGGGCCGCGGCCGCCATCGCGATGCATTCCTGGGTGCGTGCCCACGTGTTCGGTCAACCCGTCGACGGTGTGGAACCCGCCGCGCATGCCTCCTCGTTGCCGTGACTCCCTGTGACTTAGCATGGTGCGGAAGAGCCTATCGGAAAGTAAATGCATGAATTCGATCGTCATCGCCGCAGCTCGCCCCGCAACGCTCGACGACGTGTCCGGTGTGGCGCGCGTGATGAGCCGTTCCCTCGGCGATGCTCCCTTCTTCCAATGGCTGTTTCCGGATCTCCAGACCCGTATGTCCAAGACCCGGCGTTTCTTCGCCCAGGCCGCCGGTTTTGGCTACGTACCTCACGGTGACACCCGGGTGACCGAGTCCGACGACTCCACGTCCGGTGATTCGGTGATTCGTGGTGCCGCGTTGTGGGCACCGCCGGAGAGCAACCCGGAAGGTCGGCTGGTGTCATTGCGCAATTGGCCGCACTGGGGACTCCTGCTCGGGCGTGGCCGGATCTCCGCTTTCCTCAGGATCTTCGCCGAGTGGAAACTGGCCGCCCCGCAGGAACCACACCTGTACCTGGCCGCGCTGGGCGTGGACCCGGCTTTTGCCGGGCATGGCGTGGCGAGCACGCTCCTGACCGACGGACTCGACCGGGCCGACGCCCAGGGGCTCCCGGTCTTCACCCAGACCCTCGACCCCGAAAGCATCGGTTTCTACGAGCGCTTCGGCTTTCAGGTGCTGCGTGAGGTCGAGCACCTCGAGGGCATCACCAGTTACTTCCTGCTGCGTGGGTGAGGAAAAGACGAAGGGCCACGTCCCCGTGGGGGACGCGGCCCTGATGCCGGCAGAGGCGTTCTTCAGCCGACGCCCTTGCTGAGCGAACCCAGAAGGTCGCGGTTGAGCTGCGAGATCGTGTCCAGCGGGATACCCACGGGGCAGACCGCGGCGCACTCACCGATGTTGGTGCAGCCGCCGAAGTCCTCCTCGTCCTGCTGGTTGATCATGCTCACTACGCGGGAGGCCCGTTCGGGCTGCCCCTGCGGGAGCATGCCCAGGTGGGTGACCTTCGCCGCAGTGAACAGCATGCTGGATGCGTTCGGACAGGCCGCCACGCAGGCACCGCAACCGATACAGGTCGCGGCGTCGAACGCGCGGTCGGCGTCCGTCTTCGGGACCGGGTTGGCGTGGGCGTCCGGGGCGGTACCCGTCGGCGCACTGATGTAGCCACCGGCCTGGACGATACGGTCGAAGGCGCTGCGGTCCACGACCAGGTCCTTGACGACCGGGAAGGCCTTGGCCCGCCACGGCTCCACCGTGATGGTGTCACCGTCCTTGAAGCTGCGCATGTGCAGCTGGCAGGTGGTGGTGACCTCCGGGCCGTGCGCCTCACCGTCGATCACCACACCACAGGCACCGCAGATGCCCTCGCGGCAGTCGTGGTCGAAAGCGACCGGGTCCTCGTTCTCGAGCGTGAGCTTCTCGTTGAGCACGTCGAGCATCTCGAGGAAGGACATGTCCGGCGAGACGTCCGTGAGCTTGTACGTGACCATCCGGCCCTCGTCGTCACGGCCCTTCTGTCGCCACACGCGCAAGGTGATGTTCACTTGTAGCTCCGCTGCTTCATCTCGACGTACTCGTACTCCAGGTCTTCCTTGCGGAGTACGGGCTTGCTGTCATCGCCGTTGAATTCCCAGGCTGCGACGTAGGCGAACTCGTCGTCGTGTCGCAACGCCTCGCCGTCCTCGGTCTGGCTCTCGGCCCGGAAGTGACCTCCGCAGGACTCGCGGCGGTGCAGGGCGTCGATGCACATGAGTTCGCCCAGTTCCAGGAAGTCGACGACGCGGCCTGCCTTCTCCAGGGCCTGGTTGAGTTCGTCATTGGTACCGAGCACCTTGACATCGCGCCAGAACTCGGCCCGCAGTTCACGAATGCGCTCGATGGCCTTGGTGAGGCCTTCCTCGGTGCGCTCCATCCCGCAGTACTCCCACATGATCTGGCCGAGTTCCTTGTGGAAGGAGTCGACGGTGCGGGAGCCCTGGATGGAGAGCAGCTTGTCGATGCGTGAGGTGACCTGCTCCTTGGCCGAGACGGCGTCGGGGTGGCTCTCGTCGAGCTTCTCGAACGGTCCACCGGCCAGGTAGTCGTTGATGGTGTTCGGAAGGACGAAGTAGCCGTCCGCCAGCCCCTGCATCAGCGCGCTCGCGCCCAGGCGGTTGGCACCGTGGTCGGAGAAGTTGGCCTCCCCGGTCACGAACAGGCCGGGGATACTGCTCTGCAGGTCGTAGTCGACCCACAGGCCACCCATGGTGTAGTGCACCGCTGGGTAGATGCGCATCGGAACCTCGTACGGGTTCTCTCCGGTGATGCGCTGGTACATGTCGAACAGGTTGCCGTACTTGGCTTCGACGGTGTCCCGTCCCATGCGCTCGATGGCGTCGGCGAAGTCCAGGTACACGCCCAGACCTCCGGGGCCGACGCCGCGTCCTTCGTCGCAGACGTTCTTGGCTGCACGGGAGGCGATGTCACGCGGTACCAGGTTGCCGAAGGCCGGGTATCGACGTTCCAGGTAGTAGTCGCGCTCGTCCTCGGGGATCTGTCGTGGGTCGCGGTCGTCGCCGCCCTTCTTGGGCACCCAGATACGGCCGTCGTTGCGCAACGACTCGCTCATCAGCGTCAACTTGGACTGGTAGTCACCGCTGACCGGGATGCAGGTCGGGTGGATCTGCGTGTAGCAAGGGTTGGCGAAGTACGCGCCCTTGCGGTACGCGCGCCAGTTGGCGGTGACGTTGCACCCCATGGCGTTGGTCGACAGGTAGAAAACGTTGCCGTACCCACCGGTGGCCAGGACCACGGCATCGGCGAAGTGCGTCTCGATCTCACCGGTGACCATGTCACGGGCGATGATGCCCCGTGCCTTGCCGTCCACGACGACGAGTTCGAGCATCTCGTGGCGGGTATGCATCTGGACGGTGCCTGCGGCGACCTGGCGTTCCAGGGCCTGGTAGGCACCGATGAGCAGCTGCTGCCCCGTCTGACCTCGGGCGTAGAAGGTCCGGGAGACCTGCACACCACCGAAGGAACGGTTGTCGAGCAGACCACCGTACTCACGCGCGAACGGCACACCCTGAGCCACGCACTGGTCGATGATCTCGACGCTGGTCTGGGCCAGGCGGTACACGTTCGATTCGCGGGAGCGGAAGTCACCGCCCTTGACGGTGTCGTAGAACAATCGGTGGATGCTGTCACCGTCGTTGCGGTAGTTCTTGGCGGCGTTGATGCCGCCCTGCGCGGCGATGGAGTGCGCACGCCGGGGGCTGTCCTGGTAGCAGAACGAAATGACGTTGTAGCCGGCCTCGCCCAGGGTCGCCGCGGCGGAGGCACCGGCCAGCCCGGTGCCGACGATGATGACGGAGAGCTTGCGCCGATTGGCCGGGTTGACCAGATCGGCCGAGAAACGGCGTTTGTCCCAACGCTCGTTGATCGGTCCTTCGGGGGCCTTCTCGTCGCGAATCGAGTCGCCCTCGATGTAGTAGTCGTACTCAGACACTTTCCACCAGTCCAAAGGTGACCGCCAGAGGCGGAAGCAGGAAACCCACGGTGACGATGATCGCGATGCCCATGGCCAGCGCGTTCATCCGGGGCTGTCGGTTCGCCCGGTTGGCCCCGAGGGTGGCCAGGCCACTCCAGATGCCGTGACGCAGGTGGAAGCCCACCGCGATGACGGACGCGACGTAGAACAGGGTCACGTACCAGTACTCGGGCTGGAATCCGTTCACGAGTCGCTCGTAGGGGCTGTCGGAAGCACCCCCCGGAGAGATGACGTTCACCGTCAGGTGCAGGATGTGGAAGATCACGAAGAGCGCGATCAGCACACCGCCCCAGCGCATGGTGTAGGAAGCATAGGTGCGGTGCACCCGCTTGGTCACCTGGTAGCGCTGCGACATCGGTCGTGCCCGTCGTGCGCGGACCCACAGGACGACCGCCGAGTAGATGTGGATCAGGACACTCGCCAGGAGGACGAGGCGGAAGACCCACAGGAAACCGTTCTCGGGCAGGAGCGGGTAGCCCAGCTCGCGGAGCCCTTGGGCATAGCTGTCGAAGGCTTCCTGCCCCGAGAAGACCTTCAGGTTGCCGTACATGTGCGCGATCAAATACAGCACGAGGATCGCACCGGTGACCGCCATTGCCGCCTTGAGCGCCACCGTGGACCCGTAGGCCGTAGACCGCTTCTTGGTCAAGGTACTGTTCGCCACGTCTTGCCACCCTAAAGACGTGATAAGCCAGACGTCCAAGTCATGGTGCCCCTGATGTCCATAGACATAGGCTATGGATCATGCAGTTCCAGCAGCTCGCCTACTTCGTCGCTGTGGCCCGCACACGCCATTTCACCCGTGCAGCAGAGCTTTCCCGCGTCACCCAACCCAGTTTGAGCAAACAGATCCGCAGCCTCGAGCGGGAGCTCGGGGCACCGTTATTCAGTCGTGTCAGGGGAAACATCACACTCACACCGGCCGGTGAAACGCTGTTGCCCCTGGCTCAACGGATGCTGACCGACCTGGAGACCGCCCGCCGAGAGGTGGCGGAGTTGGCCGGTGCGCGACGCGGTCGGGTGCGTCTTGGAGCGACACCCTCTTTGTGTGCGGGGCTGCTGGCCGATGTCCTCGCCGATTTCCACAGACGCTTTCCCGGAATCGAGCTCCAGGTCGAGGAGAGTGGTTCGCGCGATCTCATCCGCAGTCTGGGCCGTGGCGAGCTGGACATGGCGCTCATCATCCTGCCGTTGCAGAGCAGGGACCCCGAGCTGTCCACCACGCCGATACTGCGGGAGAACCTGGTGGTGGTGAGCCCCATGTCGCAGCCTTCACCGAACGGTCGGGCCTCGATCCGGATCACGGAGTTGAAGGACCGTCCCCTGGTGATGTTCCGCCGAGGTTATGACGTGCGGGAGGCGACACTGCGTGCCTGCCGAGCGGCCGGCTTCGAGCCGGAACTTGCGGTGGAGGGCGGGGAGATGGACGCGGTGCTGCGTTTCGTCGAGGCAGGCCTGGGCCTGGCGGTGGTACCGAGCATGGTCCTGAAGAACCGTCCCGGCCTGCGCGGGACACCACTTGCCCGGCCACGGCTGTTGCGTACGGTGGCGCTGGCCCGACGTGGGGACGTGGAACCTTCCCACTCCGCGGATGCCTTTCGTCGGCACCTGAACGAATACCTGTTGGGTTTCACCCAGGAGGAGCTCGGGCCGGATCTGGAGGTACTCATCTCCACTGCGGACGCCGGTGAGCCGGAGTATCCGAAAACTGATGATCCGTCCTGATCATCGGGGCGGTTCGACCTCCATGCGGCCCGGTTCCGTACCTGTCCCGTCGACGAGGTCCGGAAAAGACCTCGCAGCCGTCCTTGTCTTCCTGAGCGCCGACCCCACCATCGAAAAGTGGTGCATTTCACAGCCGCTTCCGCCAACCCGCCGAGGTAACGGGGGGTGTGATTATGGACACAGTGGCCTAGCGTGGTCTCCCGGATCGATTCGCCAGGAGGCATACCACGGTGACGTCCACACAGAGCACACCCTCCGGATCGGGTCGTGTACGAATACCCCTGCGTACCTTGCGCACCGACAGATGGTGGATCGGCCCCACCCTCACCACACTGGGTCTGGCCACCTTCGTCGTCTACGGGGCCGTCCGGGTGTTCCAACAGAACCACTACTGGGTCGGGGAACACCACTACCTGACCCCCTTCTACTCCCCGTGTCTGGCCAACCAGTGCGCCGAAGAGGCCTCCCTGTTCGGCCACCTGCCGTGGGACTTTCCACCCTTTCTCCCTTACGCACTGATCAGCATGCCCATCCTGCTGCTGTTCCGGGTGACCTGCTACTACTACCGCAAGGCCTACTACCGCTCCGTCTGGCAGGCACCCACGGCCTGCGCGGTACGCGAACCTCACCGCACCTACACCGGTGAGACCCGGCCGCTGATGCTGTTCCAGAACAGCCACCGATACTTCTTCTACGCAGCCTCCATCATCGTCCTCATCAACACCTGGGACATGCTCGTCCCCTTCTTCCACGGCAGCGACGGCGGTTTCGGTGTCGGGCTCGGCAACCTCATCATGCTCGCCAACGTGCTCCTGCTCTGGGGTTACTCCTTCGGCTGCCACTCCTGCCGGCATCTCATGGGCGGCCGCCTACGCAGCTTCGGCAAGCACCCCGTTCAGTACTGGTTCTGGTCCCGACTGACCTACCTGAACGGTCGACACATGTTGTTCGGCTGGCTCAGCCTCGCCTCACTCATGATCACCGATGCCTACATCGCCCTGCTCGCTTCCGGAACCATCACCGACCTGCGCTTCTTCAACTGAGCACCGGGGAAGGTCCCCGTAGGAAAGGCACATCCCTATGCCCCCGACAACAGAGGCCGACATCACCCGGTACACCTACGACGTCGTGGTGATCGGAGCGGGTGGGGCCGGGCTCCGCGCCGCCATCGCAGCCCGGGAGGAAGGCAAACGGACCGCCGTCATCTCCAAATCACTGTTCGGCAAGGCCCACACGGTCATGGCCGAGGGCGGAGCTGCAGCGGCGTTGGGCAACGTCAACGCCGCCGACGAGTGGACCGTGCACTTTCGTGACACCATCCGCGGTGGCAAATTCCTCAACGACCCCCGTATGGCCGAACTCCACGCCCGTGAGGCCCCCGAACGCATCCTCGAGCTCGAGTACTGGGGTGCCCTGTTCGACCGCACCGCCGAGGGCCGGATCAGTCAACGCAACTTCGGCGGGCACGAGTATCCCCGGCTCGCACACGTGGGTGACCGCACCGGCCTGGAGATGATCCGTACCCTGCAACAGCGGATCGTGGCCCTCCAACAGGCCGACGCCATCGAACTCGGCGACCCCGATGCCATGCTGCGGGTCTTTGCCGAAACGACCGTGGTGGAACTGCTCACCGACCACACCGGGGCCATCACCGGTGCCTTCGGATACCGGCGTATGGACGGAGGCTTCGTCCTGTTCGAGGCCCCCTCGGTGGTCCTGGCCACCGGCGGTATCGGCAAGGCCTTCCTCACCACGTCCAACTCGTGGGAGTACACCGGTGACGGACACGCGCTGGCCCTGCAGGCCGGGGCCTCGCTCATCAACATGGAGTTCGTCCAGTTCCACCCCACAGGGATGGTCTGGCCACCCTCGGTCAAGGGCCTCCTCGTCACCGAGTCGGTACGCGGTGACGGCGGTGTCCTGCGCAACTCCGAAGGTGCACGGTTCATGTTCGACCACGTACCGGATGTGTTTCGTGCCCACTACGCCGAGACCGAGGAGGAGGCCGACGGCTGGTACACAGACCCCGCCAATCATCGCAGGCCACCCGAACTCCTGCCCCGTGACGAAGTGGCCCGAGCCATCAACAGCGAGGTCAAGGAAGGACGCGGATCCCGGCACGGCGGTGTGTTCCTCGACGTGTCCACACGCCTGCCCGCCGAGGAGATCCGCAAACGGCTGCCGTCCATGTACCACCAGTTCAGGGAGCTGGCCGACGTGGACATCACCGCCGAACCCATGGAGGTCGGCCCGACCTGTCACTACGTGATGGGTGGGGTACGGGTGGACGCCGACACCGCCGCCTCCGACGTCCCCGGGCTCTTTGCCGCGGGCGAGGTCGCCGGTGGCATGCACGGCTCCAACCGACTCGGGGGGAACTCACTGTCCGACCTTTTGGTCTTCGGACGTCGCGCGGGCATCGGTGCGGCCGCCCACGCCGACAGCCGGCCCAACAGCGAGGTGTCGGAGACCGCCGTGTCCGAGATCGCCTCCCGGGTCCTGGCACCGCTCAAACAGGGCGAGGGGGTCAACCCGTACACAGTGCATTCCGAACTCCAGGAGACCATGAACGACCTGGTCGGCATCATCCGCAACGCACCCGAGATGGAACGGGCCCTGGAGCGACTGACCGAACTCCGGCAACGGTCGGACATGCTCAGTGCCCCGGGGGATCGCGTGTACAACCCCGGCTGGCACCTGGCACTGGCCCTGCCGAACATGATGCTCGTGTCCGAGGCCGTAACCAAGGCGGCATTGGAGCGCACCGAGTCCCGCGGCGGACACACCCGGGACGACTTTCCCGACATGTCGTCCGAGTGGCGACGGGTCAACCTGGCAGTACGGGCCGAGGAGGACGGTATGACGCTGTCCCGGATCCCCGTCGCCGACATCCCCGCCGAACTGATGAAGCTCTTCGACCGGGAAGAACTCGTCAAATACCTCACCGAGGAGGAGCTGTCTTGAGCGAACGTGTTTTCCGTGTGTGGCGCGGCTCCGGCGACGGAGGACTCACCGAGTACGAGGTCGAGGCCAACGAGGGCGAGGTCGTCCTCGACATCCTTCTTCGGCTCCAGGCCACCCAGGTCCCCGACCTGGCGGTGCGCTGGAACTGCAAGGCGGGCAAGTGCGGCTCGTGTTCGGTGGAGATCAACGGCATGCCACGGCTGTCCTGCATGACCCGGATGAGCATCTTCGAACCCGACGAGGTCATCACGGTCGTCCCCCTCCAAACCTTCCCCGTCGTGCGGGACCTGGTGTGCGACGTGTCCTTCAACTACGACAAGGCACGCGAGATCCCCTCGTTCACACCTTCCCCGGACACCGCACCCGGTGACTTCCGTATGCAGCAAGAAGATGTCGAGCGCGGCCAGGAGTTCCGCAAATGCATCGAGTGCTTCCTGTGCAACGACGTGTGTCACGTGATCCGTGACCACGAGGAGAACAAGGAACACTTCTCCGGGCCCCGCTACCTCATGCGCGTGGCCGAACTGGAGATGCACCCCTGGGACACCGCCGACCGGCGCAAGATCGCCCAGGAAGAGTTCGGCATGGGCTACTGCAACATCACCAAGTGCTGCACGGAGGTGTGCCCGGAAAACATCCAGATCACCGACAACTCCCTGATCCCCCTCAAGGAAAGGGTCGCAGACCGCAAGTACGACCCCCTGGTGTGGCTCGGCCGCACGATCGGCCGCAGGCCGACGGACACCCCGATCGTGCCGAACACCCGCCGCCCCGCCGACGCGGGGACCATCATCGGCAAGGAAGAGGACGAAGAGGGTTGACACCCCCGGCACGGCCCTCCGCACACATCCCCTCCTGAGGCGAAGACCTGTACGTGGACGGCAACGGTCGTGGTATTCGTCCTACCGCGACCCCCGTTTCCCTAGAGCCCGCGGGCCGCCCACTGGTCGAGGTGCTCGGTGACCTCGGCAATGGTCGTGGATTCGCCATGGCCCGGGTGGACGACGGTGTCCCCGGGCAGGCCGACAAGGTGATCACGGACGGAGGTGACCAGGGTCGGAAAGTCGGTGGAGGGTTGTCCGGTGACACCCTGCCCGATCGGAAGAAGGGTGTCACCGGTGAAGACCACGGAGATCTCGGGGGCGTACAGGCACACACCGCCGGGGGTGTGCCCCGGGGTGTGCAGGACCTGCAGCTCCACATCACCCGCACGCAGGACCTCGCCGTGCAGGAGCGGGGCATCCGGCTCACGGCCGGGATGGATCTGGTGCCACAGTTCGGTGTCGTCCGGGTGGAGCAGGATCGGACAATCGGTGAGATCGGCCAGGTCCACGGCGGCGTTCACGTGATCACTGTGCCCATGCGTGGCAACGATCGCCATGAGTTCGCGGT
>DXDP01000295.1 GCA_019115445.1 Candidatus Nocardiopsis merdipullorum | reverse complement strand
TTGCCGGAGCCCGAAGGACCCATGACCGCGACGACCTCCCTTTCCCTGAGTGTGAGGGAGGCTTCGTCCAGGGCCCGGGTGAGTCCGAAGGTCTTGCTGAGTCCGTATGCGGTGAGCAGTGGTGTTCGGGTGTTCTTGGGGTGTGGGTGGTGCTGTGTGGTGGTGCTCATCGGTTCCTGACTTCCTCGGCCAGCTCGGACAGGCGTGCGGTGGTCAGTTCCAGCCATCGCAGGTCGGCTTCCAGGTGGAACAGGGCATGGTCACAGATCAGCTGATCGGTGAGGTCGCCGTCGACCTTGCGGCGGGTGAGTTCTCGCATCTGCCGTAGGTGTTCTGCGCGTTGGACGTCGAGGATCTGGTCGGCAGATCTGTCGGTGAGCAGTGCGAGCACGACCTTGGTGTACAGGGTGCTCTGGAGGTAGGGTTCGGGGCTCTCCGGCCTGTTCAGCCACTGGTCGACGTCGGTGACACCGGCATCGGTGACGGCGTAACGTTTACGCTCAGGGCCTGCGCCGGGTTCGGTCGCGGCCACCTCGACCATCCCGTTCTTCAGCAGGCGAGAGAGGGTGGCGTACACCTGCCCGTAGGCGAGCGGACGTTTGGTCGCAAAGTGTTCGTCGTAGGCACGTTTGAGGTCGTATCCGTGCTGGGGCTGGGTTTCCAGCAACCCCATGATGGTCTGGCCGAGTGACATGTCCACGAGTATACACACAGTGTATACATGATGTGTATAGAAGCATGGCCGGTGTGAACGTACTCCTGCCCGAAGGT
Organism: Candidatus Nocardiopsis merdipullorum; assembly: GCA_019115445.1. Taxonomy (GTDB): domain Bacteria; phylum Actinomycetota; class Actinomycetes; order Streptosporangiales; family Streptosporangiaceae; genus Nocardiopsis; species Nocardiopsis merdipullorum. The sequence goes on along the minus strand of DXDP01000295.1, from coordinate 4,400 downwards.
CGGGCCCTCACAGACGACGGCCGTCCGGCCGAACGGACCAAAACCTGAAGACCCGTCAGATCTCCCCTGCGAATTCCACGGTCTGGTCGTGATGGTTCACAGTGACGATCAGGAAGACCGCGCCCTCAGGCACCGCACACCGCATCGGGAACTCGTACAGCCCGTCGAAGGCCTCACCGAGGCGCGCGTCGGTCTCTGCCTCGGTGATCTCCCCCTGGACCTCGCAGGCGACCTCCAGGCCACCGAACCCGAAATTGCGCCCCAACGCAGGAACCTCCACCACCAGGGTGAAATCCACCCGTCCGGGCTCAGAACGTTCCACCTCCTCCAGCCGGTAGTACACATCCGCCTCGTTCCCACGACGGAACTCGTACTCGTAGGCGCCGACCGGGTGCGGGACAGCAACGGTCCGCCCGAAATCGGCGAATTCCTGCTCCTCCAGGCCATCGGATGTGGAGCACCCGGCCAGGAGCAGAGCCACTGAAAAAGCCATGTATCGGGTGGGGGATCTCATGGGCACTCCTGCTCTCACACCTTGGCCGGTCAGTCCCAGACCAGGCGATGGGTGGTGGTGACATCGGCCGGTGCGGCACCGTGATGAGCGGCCAGGACGGCCGCGCCCTCGCCGTCACGGGTGAAGAGGACCTCGCCCCGGCAGACCCAACGGTGCCAAGCGGTTTCGAAGGCACGCGCGCTGTTCCGGTTGCGTCCGAAGGAAGAAGGCACGGCGTGAAACACCACCGTGTTCTCGACCGGCCGACGCAACACATGCGCCAAGACATGCTTTCGGACCGCGTACGAAGAGTCCGGGATCGGCAGAACGTAGCGCGGCACGAGGTAACGGGGACGCCCGGTGAGTGGGGCGAGGAGTTCGTCGAGGGCATCGGTGAAGTCGGTCGCGGCCTCGGGACCGGCCCCGGTGAGGGTGTAGCGGTACACACCGTCGGTGTCGGCGTGTACTTGTACGTGCTCTGCCCCTGTGGACGAACGCCCCGTGGCACGTAGGGCATCGGCCACGGCGCAGGCGTAGCGCCCGGTGTCCACCGGCTGCGCGGCGCGGGCGAGGAGGGAACGCGCACCTCGCCAGCGCCGCAGAAAGGCATCGCACACGGCGGTACCGGCAGCGGCTGCGGCGACCGGCCAGAGCAAGGGGACCCAGGGCGCGACGATCATGCAGAGCACCGCGAGCGCGAGCAGGACCCAGGTGGTGGGGGCGGCCACCGGTGGTTCCGGGCCGACCACACCGACCGGTGCCGGCAGCACGTCCGGCGGAACGGGGGCGGGCAGGTCCTTCCCCTGTCGGTCGGCCGGCGGCGCGGTCTTCTCCCGTACGCGCAGGGTGGACAGCAGCGAGTCCTCGTAGGGCTGCCCGATACGCCATCGTTTCCGGGTGCTCTCACGGTTGTGGGCACGGGTGAGCATGCGGGCGTTGAGGGCATCGGGGTCCTCGGGGGGCGCGTACGGGGACAGGGAGGGGTCCACATGGGCCACGCCGCTCATCACGGAACCGTCGATCCCGACACCGAGGTATCCCTGGTGTTTGCGGACGAACCTCTGCCAGTCGACTTCGCCTCGCGGGTTCTCCGGGGCCACGCACACCACCGTCCAGGTGTGTGCGGTCTTCTCCGGCCACGAAGGGTCCAGGCGCAGGGCCCGGCCACGACTCTGTACCACGGCGGTGGGGGTCGTGGCGGTGGTCAGATCGACCACGGTGTTGATGCCGCGGGCGTCCCATCCTTCACCGAGGAGTGCGCGGGTGCCGATGAGCACGTGGGAGTATCCGGCTTCCAGGAAACGTGTGACTTCGCCGACCCACGTACGAGAGGACCATGGACCCTCGATGCTGTACAGATCGCCCTCCTTCCGGGCGGTCAGGTCGGGGCGATCGAGGAAGTCCAGAAGCTTCTTCCCGGTTTCGGGCCCGCAAGCAACAGTACGTCCAGTGACCAGAACTGGGTGAAGCTCGGTGGTGCGGGGATCGTTCACGAGTGTGCTCAGTTGGAGCACGGCCGACCCTGCGTCCTCGGACAGGACCCCACGCAGCGCAGCGGGTGTGCGGGAACCGGCACGTTCGTGGTCGCACAGCACCAGTGCACGCAACCGGTCACCGAGGACTGCGTGCTCGGCCGCCACGATCTCGGCCGTGGCGTGGGACTTGGCGTCGCTGCGGGCCAGTACCCGATCCACGGACGAGGTGCCGCGCCGAACCCCGTTGCGGGTCAGGTGATGGCCGACCGCAGGCAGGGCGGAGCGAAGCCGCTCGTGGGCGAGGTTGTCGCGTTCGCTGTCGGTGTCGAGGCAGTGACGTGCGTAGTCACCGATGAGGGCGATCCAATCCTCGGCACGGGGAGGATGACGGTGTTGCTCCAAGGGCCTCGCTCCGTCCGGGAGCGAACACAGGCCCGCGTGATGCATGCGCAGCACGGCGTCGGTGAGTTCCGGTTCGCGGACCGCCAGGTGTGCCCACTCCACGTGTCCACCGGGGGCAGCGGTCCGGCGGACGAAGCGGGCGTCCAACCAGGGCAGGAAATCGGTGTCGGCGAACCCGGGCGCGAGCAGGTCGGTGCACATCTCGGTGAACCGGGTGCTTTGTTCGGCGATGTAGGACTGCTCGAGGGCGGTGGGTCGGGCGACGTAGGCCAGCTCCGCGAACGGGGCGAGGTAACCGTCACGGACCAACGCGGGGATGGATGCGCCGATGATGGGTTCCCCGAAGAGCCGGTCGACGAGTTCCTTCTCTGTTGTGGTCAGGCTTTCTGCCGGGGTTCCGGTCAGGCCGATGACGTGGGCGTTGGGGAGATCACCGAGGATCTCGTCGAGCAGGCGCCCCCACACCTGGAGCAGGTGGTGACACTCGTCGAGCAGGAGTGTGAGCGGTCTTGCGTCGTGCAGGGCTTCCACCAGGGCACGGCCGTTGGCGTGCAACCGGTCCCGGACGGGGGTGGCCGAGCGGCCCTCTTCGTCGGTCTCGGCATCGGGGTCGAAGACCGCCAGGGACTGGTACGTGAGTACGTTGACGTCGTCGACCAGTCCACGATCGGTTCCGGCGGTACTTGGACCGTCGAAGGCCTGCCAGTGCGCGACCCACTGCGCCTGAATGGCGGTGTTGGGCACGAGCACGACGGTGCGACGGCCGATGCGGCGAGCGGCCTCGAGGCCGACGAGGGTCTTGCCGGAACCGGGGGGCAGGACGATCCAGGTGCGGCGCTGCCCTTGTGCCCAACGCGCGTCCACCGCGGCGAGGGCGTCGTGCTGGTAGGGGCGTAGTTGACCGGGCCAGGTCGAGGAGGCGATCGGGGACACCCGAACACAGTAGCCCCGCTGTGTATCCGGTTCAGTGGCCGATGCGGCTGCGCAGGATGCGCCAAGCGGTCAGCCAGCGACGGCTCTCGGCCTCGTCCTCGCCCACGCAGGCGGTCACAAAAGCCATGAGCAGGACGTACCGGGGAAGCCGGTTGCCTTCCAGGACCTGTTGGAAGGTGCGGGCGCTGACGAGCCCGCCACACAGGTACTCCAGTTCCTGATAGGACCAGTCGCCGGCCCACACGAGGTAACGCCGCATGATCATCGTGAACTCGGCGGGGGTGCGGGCGTCGAGGGGATCGGGGCGGCGGTAGGTGGCAAAAGAGCGATTCGGGCCGGTCGGTTCGAGGACGCCCGTACGCGTCACAGAAGCTCCTTTCGCGAATCCACGACCAAGATCATCAACGCGCTTTCGTGCGAGAAGTGCCTGCTCGGCCGAGCAGGACACAAGGGTCGAAGAACACCGTGGGTCGAGGGGCGAGGAGCACCCGGAGAAGACTCGACCTTGTCGGTTGAGGAGAAATCTACCGGACGAAGACGAATGGTGGAAGCTCCTGAGAGTCCTGCGGCGTTGAGCCTTACGTCTCCTCTGGTCGGGAGTTGTCCGGTGTGGTCTCTCTGGCGTGCACTTCTTGCCCCGAAACATACCGAAAATGACCTCGCAGATCACCACAAAAACCTGAGTGGGGGATGAACGCATTCCTGGGTTCACTGCGCCACGCGGAAAAGCCCCCTCTGACCTCGAATAGGGAGAACCGAAAAGCAGAATTTTTACTGTCCTTAATCCGGGCGCCACAGAACGACGGTCGCGTCGTCCCGCCCCTTGCCACGCGGATACACACGCTGCTCGGGATCCGCCGCCTCCAGAGCACGCACCTTCTCCACGAGTGCGCGTGGACCTTTCTCCAGAACCAAGGTGAGCGCTCCACCCCAGTCGAAGGCACCGAAGACCTCCACCGCACGGGACGCCCCGTCCGACATCGCCGCCAACCCACGGACCTTCTCGATCGGTATCGCCCCGGTGATCGCCTCATCGGCCGCACGTGGATCGGCGCCCGCCGTCCAAAAACCACCGGGGACGTTGCGGTGGGCACGGA
>DXDP01000294.1 GCA_019115445.1 Candidatus Nocardiopsis merdipullorum | reverse complement strand
CTTCGGGCGGTCGGCCATCCATGCAGCGCGAGCCGGTCCCCGGACACCCAGGACCGGATGCCTTCGAGCGGGTAAGGGATCGTGTTCGACGGAAGCGCACGCGGATCTGCCCACACGAGCTTGCCGGCCTTGTGCGGTTCGGCGACGATCGGTTCACCGGACCACTTCTCGGCGAGGAAGAACATGCCGACGCGGGCGAGATCCTCGCACTGTCGGTGATGCACGACGGTCACCAGGCACAGATCGGCCGGGTCGATGTCCACGCCAACCTCTTCCCGGGCTTCCCTGGCCGCGCCGTGCGGGATCGGCTCGCCCTCGTCGAGATGGCCGGAAGGCAGGTGCAGCATTCCGTCGCAGTAACCGGTGTTCTGCCGTTCCAACAAGAGAATCTCGTTTCCCCTCGGCAGGATCACGTGGACGTCGATGATGCTGCGGTAGCGCTCCGACACGGGGTCACCTCATCAGGCGGTTTCGTGGTGTCGCTGCGACCATAACCTTCCGACGGTGTCGGCGAGCCCGGAAAGCAGCGATCCGATCGCCTCCGGACCTTGTGAAGTGTCTGCGACAAGGAGGCGCACGCCTGCGCGTCCGTACGTGGAAACGCACGTTCATGCGCGAACAACTGTGAACATCCCCGTACACCTTCGCGGGTCGGAGCAGGGAATGATCTTCTGGCCAGGCACTCTGGACTCCTTCGGGACGAAGAGATCGTGGGCTCGAACCCCGTCAACCCCGACAGAGCAGAAGGCCCGATCAGACTTGGTCGGGCCTTCCCTCTGGGATCGTCCTGGAAAAGATCACACCCCGTCAGAGCGCGGTGCTCGGGGCCGCCTACTACCCCTGGCAGCTCGTGTCGACGGGGCCGACGGTCGCCCCGTCGACGTACACGACGGTGACCCGTTCCACCTCCGGTACGTCTTCACAGGTGTCACCGACGATGGCGCCGACATCACCCATGAGTGGGGTGTCCTCGTCCGCGATGACCGTGACGTGCCCGGGGTCGTCGCTATCGGCCTGTAGCTGGACCTCGGCCAGTTCGGGGAACGTCCCATTTTCGAGGGAGTCCCGGATGTCGGCGATGACCTGCTCACTGTCCCAATCAGGTCCGGACTCTGCTTCTTCGATCTCCTCTGCTTCCTCCTCCTCGGTGGGAGCGGATTCAGTGACCGAGGACGACGAGGTGTCGTCATCGCTGGGGGCCGAAGCACAGCCGGTGAGCATGGCCGTCACCACGAAAACACCGATACCGACGGCGATCCTGGTACCGGTGGGCATGCCTTGCCAGGGCGACCCGTGAGGGCCGAAGTGGGTCCGAGGTCCGTTGGAAGAGAACAACGTGGTGCTCCATCTTTCAGATAGTGGGGAAACTGCGGAGCGGGACCTCAGGGGATAGGGGTGGGTGGCGTGCGAGGACGCAGCCGTGTTGAAACTATAACCGAGGGTGTTCGTCCCTGTGGGGTCATTACGCAAAACCGGACTCACCCTCAAGGGCTGACCCTTCGGAACTCGCGTTCCCCTCTCGATGAGGAAGCTGGGCCCCTCGGACCGAGTCGATGACTGGAAGGGACCGGCTCGGCCGGAGCAGATCCGTAACACACCACGGCCCCCGGCCCGGGGAGGACGGGCCGGGGGCCTTACCGAGGTGATCAGCTGATGTCGACGTCGATGCAGGAGTAGAAGGCGTTGGTGGTGTCTGCCACGGTCCACCGGGCCAACACTGTCTGCTCACCCTCGTAGCCGGACAGGTCCACCTCGTGCTCGAAGGTCCACGGGGGCTGCGCGCCGTTGTCCTCGAAGTTGGCGACGCGGTCACCGTCGATGAAGTACTCCCAGTTGGCGGTGGAGTGCGCGGCGGTGATCGTCCATTCGAAGGTGGCGTTGGTGCTGACTGGAGTGGCTTCCCAGCCGTAGTTGTCGTCGTCGAGCTCGGCGAAGGCCTCGTTACCTCCGGAGCAGCTCATCAGGCCCTGGGGGCCCTCGACGCTCTGCGGCTCCCACTGGATGGGACCACACTCGACGACACCGGCGGCACACTGCGCCTGTCGGCTGGCAGGGTCGGACACGTAGCCGTGTGCGCTGGCTGTGCCCGCGGGCATCAGTGCGAAGATCAGTGCGGTGGAGCCGGCGACTGCTGCGGAGGAGCGGAGGATGCGGTTCTTCATGAGCGGTTCTGCCCTTCGTTCGGGTCGCGGCCTTCCGAGGAAACATCCCTCGGGGCCGTAGCGGGAGGACCCGGACCGTTCTGGCCCAGGCGGGCGGGGTGCGTACGCGTGTTGCAGGCGCCTTTCATGCCGACCAAAGGTCGTTGTTCAAAGGTTCTTCGGGTACCCACCGAGTGTTTCCTTCCACTCGATGTCGACGACCGTAAACAGGGCTTCAATGACCGTCAAGGCCGCTTCCGGGCGGCGGTACTGCGTTCCGGGTGGTATCCATCGGTAGCCGCTTGACGTGCTCGAACAGCTGGTCTTGTGAGCTTCGTGGCGGGATGTGCGCTCCGAACAGGAAAGACTCTTAACAGATAATTTCCTGGTCTATCCGGAAAGCGGGACCGGAGCTCGATGCGAAACGATCGGAAAGACCCGATTCTTACCTTGAGGTCAGTCTTTCCTTACCCCTTGGGTCTCGAGGTCGTGAGTGCCTCTCCCAGACCCGTGGACCACCGACATGGCATGGCGGTGAGCACAAGGATTCGTGTGCAAGCCTTTGGAAAAGTACGCACAGCAGAAGTGCCCGTGTCGTCCAACACACAACAAGGCTCCCCGGTCCGGGCAAGGGGACCGAGGAGCCGTGCGGAGGGGTTCGGCCCACTAGTTGATGTCGACGTCGACGCAAGCGTAGAAGGCGTTGGCGGTGTCGGCCACGTTCCACCGGGCCAGGATGGTCTGGTGTCCCTGGTAGCCGGACAGGTCCACCGTGTGCTGGAAGGAAGACGGGGGCCGCGCGCCGTTGTCCTCGAAGTTGGCGATGCGGTCACCGTCGATGAAGTACTCCCAGTTGGAGGTCGAGTGCGCCGCGGTGATCGTCCACGTGAAGGTCAAGGGAGAGCTGACCTCGGTGACCTCCCAACCGTGGTTGTCGTCGTCGAGCTCCTCGAAGCGGCCGTTGCCACCGGAGCAGCTCATCAGGCCCTTGGGACCCTCGACGCTCTGCGGCTCCCACTTGATACCGCCACATTCGACGATGCCTGCGGCGCACTGGGCCTGACGGCTCATGGGGTCGGAGATGTAACCGTGGGCACTGGCAACACCCGCGGGCATCAGGACGAAGGTGAGTGCGGTGGCGGCGGCAACAGCCGCCACGGAACGGATTCTGTTACGGATCTTCATGTGCGGGGCTCTTTCTTCGGGTCACGAACCCGAGTGGGGGTCGTAGCGGGGTGACCCGGACCTTTCTTGGCCCAGGAAGGTGGGGCATGCGTAGAGGGTTGGTATTCCCCCACACCTGCCGAATCAATTGTCCGAACATCCTTGTGAACTCGCTGGAAAATCATTTTTTCCAACCGTTGTCAAAGACAGTAAACAGTACATCCTCGGCCGTCAAGACCGGTGTTGCGCGGCACTGTCGCACTCTGTGGAGCGCACACACATGCTCTTCTGACGTACCCGAGAAACTGGTCTTGCCCATCGCGTGGGATCATGAACACGCTGAACTGGAAATACTCTTAACAGAAGTTTTCCTGGTCTATATAAAGGAAGTTGAGAAGATCGAGGAAGGACGAGAAAAACTACGGACCTTACCTTGGGGACAGACTTTCTTGTTCTTCGATGACCGTGTGCTCACCCCAGTGAAAACCCCCGTCCCGCTCCCTGCCCCGGCTGGATTTGTTCCGTGGGTGGGCCTGAGCAGGACTCTCACCCGAAGCGCTTGCTCAGTGCCTCCCGGGCCTGGTCGGCCTCCACCAGACCAAGATCGGTGAAGATGTGCTCGGCCGACTCCAGGAGCTCTCGGGCACGGTCGTCACCGACCTCAGAGATGGGGAGTCTTCCGAGCGCAAGGCGTGCCCGAGCCACGATGTAGCGCTCATCGCGTTCCTCCGCCAGGGCAAGGGCCCTTGTGAGGGTCTTGGCGGCCTCGGGATACTGGCCGGCCGCGGTGTGGGTGATACCGAGATCGGTGAGGATTTCGGCGTCACCGCTGTGATCACCCGAACTTTCGGCCAACGAAAGTGCCAAAGAATGAGATTCGACAGCCGCTCTCATATCGCCGGAAAAGCGGTGTGCACATCCCAAGGAATTATGGATGTACATCTGATGAGAGGTTGACTTCAGACCCACCGCCAACCGCAGGGCTTCATTCAAATGGGTAAAAGGAGAACTCTTCTCACCAAGTGCGACAAGGGATTCCCCGATAACACGCTCAGCAACGATCTGGACTTCTTCCTGAAGACCGGGCTCAGTATTTTTCAAGGCTTTTTCTGCACAACGGATCGCCTCGCCGTGCTCACCCAACACGTTCCGCAGAACGGCAAGATTTCCCCACTGGAGAACTTCCAGCTGGACATCCCCCAGAAGGACAGCGTTCTCCAAAACCCCTTCGACCGCCTTGATCGACTCCGGGAAGTTCCCCATTCTTTCGTGCACCAGACCGAGATTGGCCAGGGCCCGAACGATGCCTCTCTTGTCGTCCAGTTCGTGAAGAAGTTTTTGAGCTTCGGTGAGGAAATCGAGCGAACGCACGAAATTACCCGAGATGTAGGAGGCGATCCCCAGACCGATCAGCGTTACCGCACGCCCCCTGTGGTTCCCCTGCGCTTCACTGACCCGGAGAGCTCTTTCGTGCGAACTGATGAGCAACCCCAGTTTGCCGCGCAAAGCATAAAAACGCCACACGGACTCAGCCATGCGCCAGGCATGCTCGCCATCCCCTCGGGAAGCGAAATATTCGATGGCGTCCACCAGATTCTCCTGGTTCAGATCGAACCAGTTCTCCGCATCCTCTCTGTCCCGAATCACGGTCCGGTACCTTGTCGAGAAGTCTGTGGTGTCGTTGTGTGCCCGTGGACCGAGCATGTCTGCTGCGACCTGGGCGGTGGCCGAGTAGTAATCGGCCAGACGCCCCCTCGCGGAGAGCACATCCTCTTCCAGAACATTTTTTTCGGCACGCCCGGCGGCAAAGTCCCCGATCAGGTCATGGAAGCGATAAACGTCCCCCATCACCTCTTCGAGCAGGCATCCACCGACGAGTTCCTGCAATACGTCGTCGGTGTCGTCCGCCGGCAATCCCAGGAGAGCCGCAGCACCCCCCAGATCGATTCTGCCACCGATCATGGAGCCAAGAAGAAGAAAAACCCTGCGTTGCTCCGTTCCGAGCGTTTGGAAAGAAAGGTCGATCACCGACTCAACGCTCTTACCGTCGACCTCCAACTCTCGAAATTTACGATTTCTTTCCCCAAGTCTTCGGGCAACATGGGAGAAGGTCCACGTAGGTCGACCCAACATACGCCCTGCAATGATACGGAGCGCCAGAGGAAGACCCTCACAAATACTGATGATCTCTTTGACCTGATCAAATTCTGTCGCCACCCTCTCTTCCCCGAGAACACGGGAAAAGAACTCGACAGAGGACTGCTCATCAAATTTTCCCAGAGAGACGAAATGCGCCCCACTCAGTCCGGAGAGTTCATTTCGTGTCGTGATGAGCGTCAATGAGTCGGGGGCCGACGGCAGTAAAGAACTGACCTGGGTGTAGTTGTTCGCATTGTCCAGGATGAGGAGAAACTTCTTCCCCATGAGGGCAGCCCGCCACAGGGCTGAACGCTCATCCAGTGACTCGGGAACACTTTCCGGGCCGAAACCGACCGCACGTAGAAGAACCCCAAGAGCTGTGGTCGGATCCAGCGGTTCCCGTTCAGCCGTATACCCGTAGAGGTCGATGAAAAGTTGACCATCGGGGTAACGTTTTGCTATTTCATGGCCGAACCGGACAGCAGTGGTGGTTTTCCCCGAACCACCCGATCCGGTGATGATGCATACCTGCGCCCGTTCCGTATCGGAGTCTGCCACATCCTTCAGCCGACGCAGCGGCCCTTGCCGTCCCGTGAAGTCGGGGAGATCCCGCGGCAGATCGTTACGGGCGACGAAACGGTCCGTGGGTCCTGGGGGTTCAGCGGCCGGAGATGCGTCCGACCCCTCCTGCGCGTCCTCCCGCAGGATTCGGGTGTGCAAGGAGACCAGCTCGACCCCGGGGTCCACACCGAGCTCTTCGGCAAGACCTGTCCGAAACTCCTCGTAGACGGCAAGTGCTCTGGCGCGTTCGTTGTCCCGCCACAGTGCGGTGATGAGGAGGTGGTGCAGGCGCTCCCCGAACGGGTTCTCCCGGATCAAAGGGGTGAGGCGTGCGACGACGTCCCCGTAACGCCCCAGGTGCAGAGCATTGCTCGCCCAGGCGATGACGGCGGACCAACGCTCCTCCAGCAGGGGGGTGACCACCGTATAGGTCAGATGCTCCGACCCGACCCCGGAGAGAGGGACACCGCGCCAACAGGACAGGGCTCGGTCCAGCATGTCCACGGCTGCTTCCGGGGAGGAGCCTGCGGCCTCGTCCCGTAACCGCCTGAACCGATGCAGGTCGACGGAGTCGGGGTCCACCTCCAGGAGGTAACCACCCGAAGTCGTGGTGATGCTGGTCCTCAGCACCTGGCGCAGGTGTGACACTTGCACCTGGATGACCGAACGTGCGGTGCGTGGAGGGTCATCACTCCACAGGTAACCGATCAGCTGGTCGACCGTGACCTCGTGTCCGAGGTGGACCAGCAGCGCACCGAGCACGCAACGCTGGCGTGGCCCACCCACCGAAATAGGGTGGCCATCGGACCAGACGGAGACAGGGCCAAGCACACCGAATTCCACAAGCAGCAACACTAGCAAGCAGAATTCGACCCCAGGAGAATTCCCTCATGCCGATGGCCCCGAGCATCCCCCTCCAGTCGATACTCGGAGCCATCGGTTCTTCCCGAGGGTGTTACTCGTCCTCGGTGGTCTCCTCCTCCGCGGGTTCGGTGTCGCCGGTCCGTCCCTCGCGCGGCCTTTCCTGGTCCGGATCGGTCTCGCGGTACGGATTCATCTTGGCGACCGACTCCATGCCTGCAACCACGGCTTCGAACGACTCGTCGACAGTCAGCATCTCGGGCACGTGAACTCCCCTTCTCACAGCACTTGTGTAGAGCCGCAGCGTGGCTTTACGCCTTCGATCGAGCATCAAAGGACCCCCCGCCTTTTCGGCGGACATGCCACCCGTGACGTTCCCGCCTCAGCCCGTCACGGGTGGCTGTGTCCAAACGTACGCCGCGCCGGTGTGGATCCCGCGAGCCGTCCTCTCGCGAGTACCGGCAACGTCGAACGGAATCGACACTAGAGAGATGCTCTTACATCCTGCTTTCAATCCTCTTTCATGACACAGGAAGCATGCTCCCTCACGGAAAGTCGCGAGCCACTCACACTATGGATCAATCATTCTTTCCCGAAGTAGCTTCTTCACACCACGTGTTCGCATCGAAGTGGTCCGAGCACGTACAACAAGAGGAGGGGCGTGGAAATCCTCACACAGTGCGGGCTCATCGGAAGGGCTGGGGCATGAACCGGTGTGGTGGCGAGTTGTTCACAGACAGGGTGGTTCCGGTCGGTCGCAGACATGCAGGAGGTTCGAATGCAGCACGGTGACGGAAACGGCTGGGTGCAGCTTCCCGACGGGTCCCATCGGTGGGGGCTCTACGGGGCGGCCGGATTGTTGGTGTACTCGTCCGATCCGGCCGGTACCGGTCATGTCCTGCTGCAGCACCGAGCCGGATGGACACACATGGGCGGCACGTGGGGCATCCCCGGTGGTGCCCGCAATCTGGACGAGTCCCCGTTGGAGGCCGCTGTCCGCGAGTTTCGTGAAGAGGTGACGGGCGACCTCGTCGACTACACGCTCCTGGGTTCCTACGAACTCGACCTGGAGCGGTGGCGCTACGACACTTTCCTCGTGAGCCTGCCTGCGATGACGCCGTTCCGGCCGGGCAACGCCGAGAGCGAGGACGTGCGCTGGGTCGCTGTGGAGGAGGCCGAATCCTTGCCACTCATGCCCGCGTTCCGTTCTTCCTGGCAGTGGGTGCGAGAAGACCTGAGACAGGTATCAGTGTCCGGAACGGGCACTTCTGCGTTCGGTCGATCGTTGAACCCGTGAGCCCTGTGTGCGCGTGCAGGCCGACAAGTGCCGATGCCACTCCTGGGGGGTAAGTCAGGGACAGTCCCTGATGCGCTCGAGGGCGGAACGTTGCATGCTGGAGGAGACAGCCCCGCGAGGAGCGGGCGTCATTCGATTCGACTGGGAGCGGTAGACATGACGCTGGAGCGTGGTAGCGCCTTCACACCCGTGGCCTCGGCAACGATGGTCTGGCCGTGGGGTCTGTCCTTGACGGGTGGGGCCGCCGGTGGTGCCCTGTTCTTCCTGATGAACCTGAGCAGCGGGCTCGGTGCGCTTCCGACCGCCTTGGGAGCAGCCGTCATCTTCTTCGCACTGTTCGGTGGTGTCGGCGGTGTGGTCAGCAAGAACGGTGACCGGCGGGGCCGTCGCTGGGCGACCTCCTACCCGTTCCGTTACGCGGCAGTGCCTGCCGTTGTCGGCGGTGCCGGTTACGGGATCATCTCCATGGTGACCGGTTCGATCGTGGGTGGGATGTTCCTCGGCCTGCTCGTGGCTGCGGCCATCTGGGTGACGGTGGGCCTCATCGCCTCCGTGGTCGGCGACAAGAAGTAGACCTGGTGCACAACCCCGCGGGGCAGGGTGATGATCTCGACTTCTGTCCCGCACGGACCTGTATGTCAGGTTGTCCACAAGTATGCGGTGGGCGCTTCAGAGAGTTCCCGTGATGTTCTAGGCTCGGGGTTTCCCGCCGTGTGCGGAGACACCAAGACACTCATTCAACGGGAGACAACCGGCGCTGATGACTGAAGCTGCCCGTCAGAAGATGGTCGAGCGGGTCCGAGGACTCCTCCGTATGGCGGAGGACCCCTCGGTGACCGATGCCGAGAGCCAAGCGTTCACCACCAAGGCCGCCGAGCTGATGACCCGCCACGCGATCGAGGAGGCCGAGGCCCGCGCGGAGCGAGGTGAGGCACCGGACGCGATCAGCCGGATGGACCACACGGTTTCGGGTGTGGGCGGACACGGCAAGGCACGGGTACGGGCTTTGGCCGATATAGCTGCCGCCTACGGGTGCCAGTCGGCGGTACGGGGCAACACCGCGGAGAACACGGAGCGCACCATCATCCTGGTGGGCACGGTGAACGCGTTGGAGGCCCTGCGTCTGCTCCTGCCCTCGATCTCCAACCAGATGGAGGCATCGGCGAAGTTCATGAGTTCTTCGCACATCTCCGACATCCGTGAGTTGCGCAATTACACTCGCTCGGAGTTGGAGACCGAGCGGAAACGCTACTACCGGTCGTTCGTGCGTGCCTACGGACAGGCAGTCGCCGAACGCATCCGTGAGTTCCGGGCCCGGATGCAGCAGATGTCGGAACAGCAGGGCTCCGAGGACTCCGAGGGTGCCACCGAGGGGGAGGAAACCTCGTCCCGGGGCGCTGATCTGGTGTTGCGGGAGGACGTGCACCGGGTGCGGGAGGAATTCCACAAACAGTTCCCGCAGTTGCGCAAGCACCGCCCGGAACGTACCCACAGTCCGGCCGGTTACCGTGCCGGTTATCGGCGCGGACACCAAGCGGTGTTGGACTTGGAGACCCCGGTGAGCAGTGGTGAGACCTGCACCCTCGCCGACAAGGATTGAGTCCCCGGAAAGAAGGAAAGTTGCGCTTGCGGGACCGTATGGTACGCCCGTGAACGAGCCCGGAGGGGCCCGAAGAACCGGTTGGTTCCCGAAGTTTTCCACAGGCTGCACCCAGAACCGGTGCTGATACCGTTCTCGCACGTCAAGTCGGAAATATGAGGGCAGAACCGGGTCGATTCAGGTAGTTTCCGAGGCTGAGCACCCAGGGTTATCCACAGGCTCGAGGTGGCCCTGTGGATAACCTGTGGACAACTTTGTGGATGATCTTGCAGGGCACAGAAATACCTGTTCAGGACACCCGCAACGGCTGCACCAGGTAGCGGAACGCCGGCTTGTCCCCTTCTTGTTCGGGCACCTCGGTGAACACAGCGGGTTTGGTCGGCTCCGTGAAGTTGAGGTGGGCGGTGTCTGTCTCCACCGCCGAGAGTCCGTCGATGAGGTAGTCGGTCCGAAAGGCCACCCGCAACGGGTCGCCCTCGTAGGCGACCTCGATCGCCTCCACGGCTTGGGCGTCCTCGCCCGACCCGGCCTCCAGTACAACCTCTCCTTCGGCCAGGGCAAGACGTAGCGGGGTGTGCCGGTCCGCGACCAGGGCCACCCGTTTGACCGCTTCCACCAGTGGGGACACCGCCACCTCGGCACGAGAGGTGAACTCGGAGGGGAACCAGGAGGCGTACTTGACGAAGTCGCTGTCGATGAGGCGGGTGGTGGTACGCCGCTCCCCGTTCTCGAAACCGATCATGCCTTCCCCGGGCGCCAGACGTACTCCTTCACCCACAGACTGTGTGGACAGTGCGATCTCCACGTTCGTGCGGGACAGCAGACCACGCACGGTGTCGGAGAGCGTGCGGGCGGGCACCAGTGCGGCAACTTCCAGTGCATGATCATCGGGACGCCACCACAGTTCCCGTACTGCGATGCGGTAGCGGTCGGTGGCCACCACACTGAGGGTGTCGCCGGTAAAGTCCATGTATGCGCCGGTGAGCATGGGCAAGGTGTCGTCCCGGCTCGCCGCCGGTGTCACTTGGCGTACGGCCTGTCCCAAGGTGTCGGCGGGCACCGACCCGATTCTGTCCGGCATCTGCGGCAGGGTCGGGTATTCCTCCAGCGGCATGGTGATGAGGGTGAATCGGGCCGTCCCACCGGTGACGAACAGCTTGGACCCTTCGCTTTCCAGGTACACCGTCCCTTCGGGAAGGTTGCGGACGATCTCTGCGATGAGTCTTCCGGGAACCAGGGCCGAACCGGTCTCTTCTGCGTCCACCTCCACCGATGCGCGGGCGGAGACCTCGTAGTCGAAACCAGACAGGTGCAGTGAGGCTCCGTCCGCGAAAACTTCCAGGCGCATCCCGGCGAGCACAGGTACGGCCGGCCGGGCGGGCAGTGCTCGAGCAGTCCAGGCGACGGCTTCGGCGAAGGCGTCACGGTCCACACGGAGTTTCACGGCAGGGCCTCCTTGTCGGCGAACTCGTGAGGTCAACGTACCCAGGGGCACCGACAAAAGAATGCCCTGACCGGCACGGATGTCGGAGGTGTCCGGAGCGGGGCCGGTCCTACCCCGCACGTCCCCCTTACCCACGAGTAAGATCTGCGCCGCCACTGCCACGCGACACCGCCTCTGTGGGCTACCATGGCGGGCGGAGAATCACTCTCCCTTGGAGGGTTCGCACAGCGGCCGAGTGCAGTGCTCTTGAAAAGCACCAAGTCCTTGACGGGGCTTCGTGGGTTCAAATCCCACACCCTCCGCGGTGACCGGTGAAGGCCGGTGGTTCGGTACGGAGCGAGCCACCGGCCTTCGGTGTTCTTGGCCGCAGTTCAGCGGGCAGCGAGGACTTGTCGACGGGCCTCGTCCAGACGATCCGGGAACAGATGCCCGTACCGGTCCAGGGTCATCGTGGCAGTGGCGTGTCCGAGCATCGCCTGTACGACCTTGACGTCCGCACTGGCCGCGATGGCCAATAACACGGCGGTATGCCGAAGCTTGTGAGGAATCAGGCCCAGGCGTGGACCTCGGGGCACGTCGACGATTCCTGTTCGACCCGAGTGGACTTACCGGTAGGGGTCGGCATCAGACCACCCCCGCGCGGTAGGTGTTGGCCATGGTGGTGATGTCGTCGTCGGTCGGGTAGGCCGCTCGCACACGCACCAGGGACGGCGAGCCTTCCAACCGGACATGGGCCACCCCGGGCAGCGCCGCATCGATCAGGTGAGCATTGGCCCCACGATCCCGAGCACCCTCCCCGAGGATCATGTCCACCTGCGATGCCTCGTCCAACCGCAGCGCGACCTTGTCCGGGAACAGGTTGCGCAGGTTCATGACCTCCTTGTGCGGATCCTGCAGCGCGGCCAGGACGCAGAAGCCGACCGAACGCCCCTGCGAGGTCAAGGTCGCGATCGCGTTCTCAGCACGGCGCCGGATATGGCGGTCGGGGTGGTAGGCGGTCAAAAAGGCAACCTCGTCCAGGAGCACCAGGACGAACGGATCTTTCGTGGTCGGTGTGTGGGAACGCTGCTTACCCGCGTACCGGGCCACCCGATCCTGCATTTCGGACACGGCCAACTCCAGCACCGCCACCGCGGTTTCGCCCGTGTCGGCACCGGTCACCCCGGCCACCAGCACGTGTGTGCCGTGAAGACGGAGCTTCCAGACGGTGCCGTCCTCGCACCGGCCCACCGGCAGCGCCTACAGATCGACCTCGCCGGGAATGTCCATAGCATCCAGCGGTTCGGCCAAGGTGTCGTGTCGCGGGAATTCCAGGGTGATGTCGCGCGGCCCGTTGACGATCACCCGGCAGGAAGCGGCGGCGAATCCGTGCGCCAACTCCGTTACACGGTGTTCGAAGTCGGCCGGGCAGGTGCCGGCCACCAGGGACACACGGACCCGATCGGCCCAGGTGTCACACACAACCTTGCGGTTACGGGGCAGGTACGCACGTCCCCATGGGAGGAAAGGGCCCACGTGCCCTGGCTTCCGTGATCTCGAGGAGGCGTCAGGGCACGTGGGGGTCTGTCAGGAGGGCCGCCAGTCCATCGCCCGTTCGACGACGTAGACGCTGAGATTGTTCACCGTGGCCCCACAACGGTGCCTGCGTTCGGCATCGATCAAGGCAGCGGCAACCAGGCCCACGTCATGGCGGGCGTCTGTCTCAGCGGCGGTGAGCACGGGAGGGGTCACCGTGCGCACGTGATAGCAAATCGCCCCACCCACCACATGGGACAGACCCACGACGTAGGACAGTCGCAGCCTGCGCCGGGCTTCTTGCGGTGGCAGTACACAACGCAGGCGTTCCACCACGAGCTCACCCTCCGGGCCGGTCCCGACTGCCTCATAGGTGATGGACTCCCAGTCCTCACAGGCCACCCGCACCCGCACCCCGTGAGCGCGGGACCAGTCGTAGAACGCGGCACGATCGGCCAGGGGCACAACATGGTCGGCACTCACGGGTGCACCGCCCCGACCGCGATGGCCGTGCGCACCAGGTCCCGCAGCTCGGACATGTCATCGACCGCGCACTGAGCCTTCGACACTTGTTCCAGTAGATGCAGGCCCTGCCGATCTCGCTCACTTCGAGGCACGGCGCGTTGCTGTTCCAGGTGGACATAGGGGCCGCGCAGGAGGTTGTAGGCGCGAGGGTCGTCGCCGTCCATCACGATCGGTTCAGGCGCAGGCCACAGTTCCACCCGCACAGGCGGGGGCAGATGCACCGCCCGAGGTCCGTTCCGGTGATGCCTCCCCCGTGGTTGGGGTCGCATCAGAGTCACCAGAGCCCGAATCAGGGCGATAAGGTCGCTCACGTCAGCCTGCTTTCCTCAGGTTGGCCGTGCCCCCGGACGCCTTGCCCGCGTTGCGGGGGTCATTTGTCAACGGGCCGAGATCCGCAGGTTCCGAAGACGAACGGATGAACTCGGCCCGGAGTTTTCAGGGGTTGATACCGGTTCCCTGGCACGCCGTGCAGGTCACGAGTCGCATCGCAGGCCGCTGAGTCTCGGCGGAGCGCACGACAACCAGCCGCCGGGAGCGGAGGGTTTTACGCCCCCGCCCTCGACAGGGCTTGCACCTCTTCGAGGCTGTGACGGCATCCATCAAGCACACTCCCGCTAACCGAAGGCGTCGGTTCGACCGAGGTCGACCAGCACCACGCGCCCAAGAACCACCCATATGCATGAGGGAAACCTATGCACTCATGTACATGGGCACTGCTTTAAGATTGCCTGACTCATGTACATGAGTCAACCCTGTTCGGTGAAGCCCATGACGAGCAGGGCCGGAGACACGCGCGTCAGTCGGTGGCCGGTATGCGGTAATCGAGCACGAACTGATCAGCGGCCATGATCGTGTCGCACACCTCCACCACGCGCCCGGCCACCGTCACTGCGTTGCGAGTCAGGTGGATGACCGGAGAGCCAGGGCTCAAAGCGAGTGCGCTCGCTTCCTGCTTGGTGGCCAGCCGGGCCCGTATTGTCTCGGTGTACTCGGCGAACTCGTGCCCGTGTTCCTCCAGACGAGCGTAGATGCCACCACCGCCGGGGTTCTCCTCGAAGAGTTCCGGGATGTCCCGCGCCACGTCCCACGGCAGGTAGGAAGTGGCTTCCTCGGTCGGTGTGCCATCGGAGAAGTAGAGCCGTCGACGAGCCAACACCTTGTCGCCCTCTTCCACACCCAGGCGTTCAGCGATGTCTGCAGGAGCAGGCACAGGGCCGATAGAGAGCACTTGGACCGTGGGCTTGACCCCGGCCTGCTCGGTCTCGGCCATGTAGGCAGCTTTGCCCGCGCGACGGTGGGAGCGCCGGAACCGGTCCGAGGACTTACGGGTGACCGGAGGTCGGGACTTGACGAAGGAGCCTCTACCTTGGTGCGTTTCCACGAGCCCGATCGCCCGGAGTTGAGCCACCGCCTTACGGACAGTGCCCGACGAGACACCGTAGCGTTCCATCAGTGCGGTCTCACTCGGAATCTCCTCAGCAGGTGCCAGAGCCCCACCCTTGATCTGCTCTT
>DXDP01000293.1 GCA_019115445.1 Candidatus Nocardiopsis merdipullorum | reverse complement strand
CCTGGTCGGAGACGTTCCTGGCCGCGTTGCGAGCATGGCCGAACCTGGACAAGAACACGAACGTCGAAGCCTGGTTGGTACGGGTCGCGCAGCGCAAGGCGATCGACATCACTCGAGCCCGGGCCCGGTACGCGATCCCCACCGACGCGCTCCCGGAGCGCCCTTCACCGTTCGGTGACCTCGAGGACGAACACCTCGGGCTGTGGCAGGCGGTGGCCGCACTTCCGGAACGGCAACGCTCGGCCGTGGCCTACCACTACCTCGGTGGGTTCTCCCACGTGGAGACCGCCGAACTGATCGGGGGAAGCCCGGACTCGGTACGGCGGGCCTCCGCCGACGGCATCAAGCGGCTGAAACAGAACTTTTTCGAGGGTGAGTCATCACAAGGAGCACGGCCATGAACGAAAACATCACCGAAGGACCACAGGAGGCGGACACGGCCGCCCTGTTCCCGGTGTCCGACAGAGAACTGGTCGAACTCCAGAAGTGGCTCGGAACACGCGCCGACGAGCAGGGGCTGGTCGATGTCGCCCACCGCACGATCGACACCCCGGTCGGAACGCTGTTGCTGGCAGCGACCAGGACGGGGCTGGTACGGGTCGCCTTCGAACGTGAAGGCTTCGAGCACGTGCTGCAGGCGTTGGCGGACAAGATCGGTCCGCGAGTGCTGAACGCACCGAAAAGACTCGACCCTGTGGCCCGCGAGCTGGAAGAATACTTCGCGGGCAGCCGCCACGAGTTCGACGTGCCCTTGGACCACACCCTGTCGACGGGGTTCCGGCAGAGCGTGCAACGGTATCTGCCACGCATCGGTTACGGAGACACCCTGACCTACAAGGAGGTCGCCGCCCTGGTCGGAAACCCAAGAGCGGTCCGTGCGGTCGGCACCGCCTGCGCCACCAACCCCCTCCCGATCGTGGTGCCCTGCCACCGGGTGCTTCGCTCCGACGGCGGCCTGGGTGGCTACCTCGGCGGGCTCGACGCCAAGAACACCCTGCTCACTCTGGAGAAGGCGGTATGAGGCCCCTCTTCGACGACGACCGGCTCGGTCTGCCCGCTCCCGAGTTGCCGCCGGGGGCGTACCACGTACCCGGGTGGCTCGCCTCGAAGCAACAGCGGTGGCTCGTGGAGAAGTTCCACGAGTGGGCATCCGGCCCGGTGCCGCTCCGTGGTGCCAAGGTTCGAGGACACGAGATGAGCGTGAAGACCGTCTGCCTCGGTTGGCATTGGCGCCCTTACCAGTACACCCGTGAGGCCGTGGACGTGAACGGCAACCAGGTGCTCGACTTCCCCGACTGGATGGTCCGACTCGGCCGACAGGCACTCGTGGCGGCCACCGGTGACCCGCGTGCCGGGGACGACTACACCCCCGACACCGCCCTGGTGAACCACTACCACGACCACGCCCGGATGGGGATGCATCAGGACAAGGACGAGCGCTCCCCCGCTCCGGTCGTTTCGTTGTCCATCGGTGACACCTGCCTGTTCCGTTTCGGCAACACCAGGACCCGGAACAAGCCCTACCGGGACATCACCCTTGCCTCCGGCGACCTGTTCGTGTTCGGGGGCCCGTCCCGCCTGGCCTATCACGGCGTTCCCAAGGTGTATCCGGGTACCGCACCCGAGGAGTGCGGGCTCCGGACCGGCCGTGTCAACATCACCATGCGTGTCACGGGCCTCGATGGTTGAGCCGCGCGACAACACCACGGCTTCGGGGGTGGTGATCGGTGAGGACGGGTTGGCCCGTCCCCCGTGGGCGTCGGTGGATCCTTTGTTGCGGGAGTACTACGACACCGAGTGGGGCATGCCCGTGCGCGACGAGTGCGGCATGTACGAACGCATCAGTTTGGAAGCCTTCCAGGCCGGGTTGTCGTGGGCGACGATCTTGCGTAAACGTCCCGCGTTCCAAGACGCGTTCGACGGCTTCGTCCCCGAGGTGGTGGCAGAGTACGACGATCGGGCCGTGGAACGGTTGATGGCCGATGCACGGATCGTACGCAACCGGGCCAAGATCCTCGCGGCGATCACCAACGCACGGGCCACCCTTCGGCTACGGGACAAGGGCGGTCTGGTCGATTTCGTGTGGTCCTTCCGGCCCGACCGGACCCCGGCCCCACGCACCGTCGCGGAGATCCCCACGAAATCCTCCGAGTCGCTGGCCCTGTCCAAGGCCCTGCGCAAGGAGGGTTTCACGTTCGTCGGCCCGACCACCATGTACGCGCTCATGGAGGCGATCGGCCTGGTCGACACCCATCTGGTCGACTCCCACCGTCGCGGCACCTCCGGGGTCTGGGCACGAACGTGTACCTGCCCCGACCCAGGTGGTACGTACTCGTCCTCGTTGCCGGGTCCGCCGAGTACTTTCGAGACAGGAAACCTCGCATGCCACGAGAGCTGTCACCGGGAACGTCCATGAACACCGGCACTGCATCTTCCGGGTGGGGCGTGGTGCTCGTGGCCGTCGGAGGAAGTGTCGGCACGCTGTGCCGCCATCTCTTGGACCGGCTGTCCCACACCTTCATGCCCGACCTTCCGGTGGGGACCTTCCTTGCCAACATCTCCGGTGCCTTCCTGCTCGGGCTGCTGGTCGAATCCCTCTCACGAAGGGGAACCGACCACGGTCGCCGCCGCGATCTGAGGCTTTTGCTGGGCACCGGGCTGCTCGGTGGTTACACCACCTACAGCGCACTGGCCAACGACACCGCCGACATGCTCTTGTCCGGACAGGGTGTGGCAGAAGCGGTCGTTCATGCGTCGGTCACCGTCGTCAGCGGTGTACTGAGCTGCTGGGCGGGGGTCCTGCTCGCTCGTACTCGGGGGGAACGGCGATGAACGACTTCCTTCTCGTCGTGGCCATCTCACTGGCCGGTGGTGTCGGTTCCGCGCTGCGCCATCTGAGCGACAACGCCCTCCCGGAACGGGTGCGTGCCCGCCACCCGTGGGGCACCACGGTGGTCAACATCGTCGGCTCGTACGCACTTGGCCTCCTCACCGGGCTCGGTCTCGACGGCCCGGGGGAATCGGTCCTCACCATCGGGCTTCTCGGCGGATACACCACCTTCAGCACGGCCAGTCTGGAAACACTTCGTCTGCTCACCGACCGCCGGTGGGCGGCCGCGGCCGCCCACGGCCTCGGTCTGATCCTCGTCTGCGTCGCCGCCGCGGTTCTCGGCATACTCAGCACCCGACCCTGAACCCACTGTCGACGTGCCTCCACCACTGCCGTCGTGCTTCGATCGTCTCGCAATCGAGCACCACGAAGTCCCCGGCACAGGACAAGGAGCCCCTTCGAACGGATCGAGGACTCTTACCGGATCGAAGTTTGCCGACCCTCACTTCGGCCTACGATGACCACGACACACCGCCATGAACCTCGATGCCTTGGAGGCCCGTGTGGGGACCGATGCCTTCGATCCGCGCGCACTGCTCGCCGAACGGAACCTGGGTGTCCTTGCCACCCTCCACAGGGACGGACGAGCACAGCTCTCGCCGGTGACACCGTTCTACGAACCGGCCGAGGAACGCATCCACATCTCGACACGGGCCGGGTTGGTCAAGGCCAACAATCTCCTACAAGATCCCAGGGCGGCGTTGAACGTCACCAGCGCCGACGGTCGGTCGTGGGCGACCGCGGAGGGCACCGCCACACTGACCGGCCCGGGGGACGACCCGCACGGCCCGGTCGTGGAGGCGCTCGTCGAGTACTACCGCAAGGCGGCCGGTGAACACCCCGACTGGGCCGAGTATCGAACCGCCATGGTCACCGACCGCCGGGTACTCCTCACCATCGAGGTCCAGCACGTCTACGGGGCCACGCTCCGGGGTTGAGCTCCTGGGGGGGCACTGCCCGCTCGAGGGATACGAGCGGGCAGTGCGTCTTCAAGTTCTGTCAGCGGTTGGGGGCGGCCGCGCTGATGTCGGCCAGAGCCGATCGGTCGTCGATGGCCATGGCCAGGTCACCCATGCTGATGACCCCCACCACTTCGTCCCCCTCCACCACGGGAAGGCGCCGGATGGTTCCCGTGCGCATGGCGTGTACCGCGTCCTTGAGGCT
Organism: Candidatus Nocardiopsis merdipullorum; assembly: GCA_019115445.1. Taxonomy (GTDB): domain Bacteria; phylum Actinomycetota; class Actinomycetes; order Streptosporangiales; family Streptosporangiaceae; genus Nocardiopsis; species Nocardiopsis merdipullorum. The sequence goes on along the minus strand of DXDP01000293.1, from coordinate 4,875 downwards.
GCTCTGACGCGGCACCGTCACGATCTCACTGCTGCAGATATCACTGACCTGCACAGTTCCCGGATCCCCACCCACCGCGATACATCGGACCACGATGTCGCGGTCGGTGAGGATGCCCCTGAGGTGACCCGACTCGGTCACCACCACATCCCCCACGTCCTGAGCGCGCATGAGCTCGGCGGCTTCACGCAAAGTGGTCTCGGGTGTCACGGTGTGTACGGTTTCCCGCATCACGTCCGCGATGCTGTTCGCCATGGCCGGTTCCCCCTCATCACATACTTAGTCCCCTCATAGGCCCATTAGCCACCCTTGACCTCACTAAACGTTCTGATACGACGTGTTCTCACTCCCCTCTCCCGAATCAATGAAGAGCACCCGGGGTAGGTCACCCCTTTCAGGGACGGGCCCCGTCCCTGAAAGGCCACGACCACGTTGGGGGCGTCCACCATGGGCAACAAAGGACGAAACGTACTGCGCAAGCCATGGGGCCAGGGGGCCGTACGCGGGGCCGTGGGCGCCATGGCGATGACCGGGATGCGCCAGTTGGAAGTGGGGATGGGAGCCATCGAACGCACACCACCGGAAGCTCTCCTCCGGGAGGGGGTACCGGCCATCCTGAGGTCGGTACCCAAGCATCGACGCGTGGCCGCCATCGAACTCATGCACTGGGGATACGGTGCCGTGGCGGGCTCTGTCTACGCCCTCGCCCCGGCCGCCTTCCGAAGGCATTGGCTCTCGGGCCCGCTCTACGGGGTGCTCATCTGGGGGGCGTTCGAGTTCGGTCTGGCTCCGTTGCTCGGCCTGGCCCACGCGCACGGGCCCCGGTTTCAGGAACGTACCGCGTTGCTGATCGACCACGCGCTCTTCGGGGTCGTCGTGGGCGAACCCCCGAGGACCGCAGGGGCAGACCCCAAGGGCAAGAAGAAAAACCAGGACCGTGGTGCCCACGACGACTGAGAACTCGTGTGTTGCTTCCGGGCCTCAGCCCTGAAGTCGCCCGTAGGCGAGTTGGAGCCAGTCGGAGACGGCGACGGCGCTGAACACGCCACCGACCCCCCGGGTGAACCGGGGGGCGAACACCAGCCCGAACGCATACCCGGTGGCCACCCACTGGGCCAAGCAGAACGGGCACGAGATCAACTCACCGATGGCCTTACGACTGCCGTCCCGGACGTCCTCCTCCAACTCGGCCGGTCCGGCCACCCCCTGAAAGCGGGTGAACGGTACGCGCAACGGACTGGTCACCGGGTCCTTGGCGAGCATCCGAGAGAGTTTGTGGGTGGTCAACCCCATCAGGGCAAGATCCCACGGTCCGACAGCGGCGACCTCGGCCGAGCGCCCTGTCCGTTTCGCCGCGACCAGGCCCACGGCCGCCAACACCAGATAACCCCCGGCCGTCAACGCATAACCGGCCACCGGTTGATCGCTTCCACCGCGGTAGGTTTCAGCTTCACGCTCAGCGGCCCGTTTGGCCTCGTCCAGGGCCGAGGTGTCCTCCTCTGTGGACATGGCGTCCTCACCTTCCTGTGCTCACTGCTCGTATGCGACTCATTGCCCGTTACCGACGGTGCCGAAAACCATGGGACGTTTCCCCTGGTGTACGTATGAACCCCATATCGCCCGGGTAGCCGTAACCCATGAATGGCGAAGTGCGGTGATCGACCCACACAGGTCGGCCGCCGCTCGCACCACGAGGGTCGGGGGGCCACGTGCGACAGCATGGTGTGATCGCGATTTCGGGGGCGAGTGCGGGGGTGGGACGCGCCATCGCTCGGAAACTCGCCGGGCGAGCGGATGCCGTGGCTCTGCTCGCCCGGGGCGAGGACGGGTTGGCCGCGGCGGCCCGAGAGGTCGAGGAAGCCGGCGCAAGAGCCCTGACGGTGCCGGTGGATGTCACCGACGCCGAGGCCGTGGACCGCGCGGTCGAACGCGTCGAAACGGAACTCGGCCCGGTGAAAGTGTGGGTGAACGCGGCCTTCGCCTCGGTCCTGGGTCCGTTCATGGACATCGAACCGAAGGAGTACACCCGGGTCACCGATGTCTGCTACCACGGCTATGTGCACTGCACCAGGTCCGTCCTGAAGCGCATGCTTCCCCGTGATCAGGGCGCCATCGTCCAGGTCGGCTCGGCCCTGGGGTTTCGCGGCATCCCTCTTCAATCAGCCTATTGCGGCGCCAAACATGCCTTGCGGGGGTTCGACGACTCGTTGCGTGTCGAACTGGCCGGCGCCAAGGCCGACGTGCACATCACCGAGGTCCACCTGCCCGCCGTCAACACCCCCCAATTCAGTTGGGCACGCTCCAGGACGGGAACGGGAACACGCCCGGTGGCGCCTGTCCACCAACCCGAGGTGGCGGCCCGGGCGGTCGCGTCCGCGGTCGACCACCCTCGACGTCGGGAGCACTGGGTGGGCATGTCCACGGTGATGACCATCCTCGGTCAACGGATCGCACCCGGCCTGGTGGACCGCTATCTCACCTCGACCGGGTTCGAGGCACAGAAACGGCCCGATGTGCCACCTCCCCGTGAGGACAACCTCTTCCACCCGCTCGACACCGACCGGGATTACGGAGCACACGGAGAATTCGACGACGAATCGCAGTCGTGGAGCGCACAGAGCTGGATGAACGAACACAGGAAGGAACTGTCCCTGGGAGCGGCCGGCGTGGTGCTCGCGGCCTCGGCGGTGCCCCTGTGGAACAGGTTTCGCTCGAAGAAGGGAGTTCGCTGATGGCCACGAGCGACCCGAGGACGGACGAGGTCTGGGAAGAGTTCCACTCCGCGGTCAACATGAGCAGTGAGGAACTTCGGCGTTGGCTGCTCGCCGACGCCTCCGGGGAGGAGGCCTTCCCCAACGACGGCGGGGTCGACAGGGAAGGAGAGCGGATCGTCGAGGTCCTGAACAAACGTCGGACCGATGTGACATCGGACGACATCGCTCTGATGGAACGGGTGACCGAATTCGTTCAGGAGGAGCTGGAGCGACCCCGCCCGGAGGACGATCAGTGGCGCAGGCGCATGATGCGGGTGGGCCACGATCCACTACAGCCCGACTCCGGTCCCTCCGACACCTGACATCGACACACACGGCCGCCGGAGGAAAGCAACTTCGACCGGCGGCCGTTCTCTTTGCACGTGCCGGCTTTCACTCCTGCTCGGTGAGTACTTCGACCTGGTCGAACTCCACGAGGAGGTCGGCGACCTCCTCCCAGCGCAGCCGTGCAGGTATGGGTTGCCGTCCCCGAACCCGGGCCAGGTCTCGCCGTACCTTCGCAAACACCGCGAAATCTCGTGGGAAGACCGACGGGTCCGTGCCCAGGAACGACCCCACCTTGGTGGCGCGGTCGAGCACTCGTGCCCATTGGTCTGCGTGAGCCAGGCCCACCGACTCCACTCCGTGGGAGAACAGGCTCAGCCTGATCTCCTCGTAGTCGGGCACGCTGTCCAGGTATCTTTCCAGGGCGTGAAGGGACTGTTCCTCGTTGAACACCGTCCAGAACGGGACCGATCCCGTACGCAAGGTCCAGTACGGTTCCACCATCATGAAGGACTCCACGAACAGTCGGTTCGGTGGTAGTCCCCTGCGTCGGTACCAGTCCCGGTGGACCTCGGCAACTGCCGGGCTGAGGGACCTCGGGTCCTCGTGGCGCAACCTTCGCAGCGTCCACCCCTCCTCCTCGGCGAGCTCGCGGAGGTCGTCGAGCATCTCGGGGGCGAACCCCCACTCGGCCTCGGGGGCTTGCCCGTCCGGTTCGGGGGCCACGAACCCGGTGTGGTCCGAGCCGTAGGAACGCAGGAACTCACGGACCCGTTCACCGCCGTACCGAAGCTCCTCCAAGGTCGCTCCGCCAAAGCCCCCGTGTTGGAACACGTAGCGTTCCGCGACCTGTGTGATGGGCCGACGCATGGCGCAGTCGGAGACCACGAGCGTGCCTCCGGGTGCCAAGGTACGGCGCAAATAGGCACGGTAGGCGTCGGGAAGCCGCAACCACTTGACCCTGAAGTAGCACATGCCTGCGATCATGAGCCGGTCCTGATTGGGGTCGTGCATGTGGTGCAGTCGCCAGTCCGGGTTGGACTCCACCAGGGTCTCCCCCACCGGGCGCATCTTCCTCAGATCGGCGGAGGCGTCCTCGGGTGGGACCCCACCACGACGTACCGGGATCAGCAGGGTCTGGGGGAGCCATGGAGCTTCCAGAGCGGCCGCCAGATGGGTCAGGGCCCCGTTGGTGGCACCCACGAAGGCGACATCGGCCTGTTTGTAGGGGTAGTGACTCGTGACCCATACCGCGAGTTCGTCGGAGTCGATCTCCTGAACCCGGTCGGGCAGGACCGCCTCCGTCCACCCCGAAGCCGCGTAGACTTTTTCCTTCAGTCTGCGCGGCGCCTTGTTGGCGAGCCCGGCCACCGCTGCGACGGCACCCTCCAGCGCACCGGGCGCCTCACCCGCCAACGGGACGTCCTCACCGGCGTTGTAGGAAGACAGTGCTCTGAGCATCGCGGTGGCGGAGTCGAAGCCCGCCACGATCCGTTGAGGTTTCACGACTTCACCTTTCGAAGAAAGTCGTCGATGTGCCGGAATGCCTCATGAGGGGCGGTCTGGGAAACACCGTGTGGTTCACCGGGAACGGTGACCAAACGGCCGTGTGGCAGGAGTCGGGTGACCTCCTCCGCCCAGGCCTGGGAGCACAACATGTCTTTTCCACCGCGCAGGACCAGAGCGGGCTTGTCCACCTTCGGCAGTACCCGCTCGATCCGGTGGTTCCGACTCCCCGACCAGCTGCGGACGACACGGCGTGTCCCGGCTTCCCGGTAGGCGGTCAGATGGGATCCCAGGATGGAGAGGCCTTCGGCGACGTTGTTGAGGAGCGCAT
>DXDP01000028.1 GCA_019115445.1 Candidatus Nocardiopsis merdipullorum | reverse complement strand
GTCCTCGTCACGTGCGTGGACCAGGGCTCCCAGGAGGTCGTCGTGGTGTGCTGCGCGGCGTTGGTCGATCATCTGTTCGGTGTGCTCGACCGCAAGGGACAGGGCGTCGTTGATCTGGGACGGGTCGGAGCGGTCGAAGCCGACGAGTTGCTTGCTCCACCGACGCCAGTGTTTGCGGTCCTCCTCCGACACCCCCACGAGGTCACCGATGACGGTGATCGGCAAGGGGTAGGCGAAGTGCTCGATGAGGTCGACACTGCCGTCGCTGTCGGCATGCTCGGGCAGGGCCGCCAGGAGTGCTTCGGCGGCACGACGGATTCGGGGGCGTAGCTCGGTGACCCGGCGGACGGTGAACGTGCGCGAGACGAGTTTGCGCAGGCGGATGTGGTCGACACCGTCCTTGTCCAGGATGGTGTCGGTCAGATAGGGGATCAGGTCCGGGCGCACGCCCGTTCGGCGCATCATTTCCTCGCGTCGGTCGGCGATCCGGTCACCGGGGACATGGGTGGGGTCCGTGACGAACCGACGGTCCTCGAGGATCGTGCGCACGTCTTCGTCCTCGACGACGAAGAGGGCTTCGGAGTTGTCGATGAATCGTCCCGGGACAATGCCTCCTGCGGCACGGATACGTTCGATCACGCGGAAGGGGTGCGTGGCGAACTCGGGGTCGTTCAGGTCGAAGGACGTGTGCGTCGTCGTGTGGGGTCGGGGTTCGGTGGTCATGGTCCCTCCTGGGTCAATCGCGTCGGGTGGTGCGGTAGTGGTTCAGTGCGGCGTGGGCACGGCCGACGAGATGGTCGATCAGTGCGGTGATCTTCGGCCAGGCACTGTGCAGTTCCTGTTCCGAGTGGGGCTCCTCCAGGGTTCGCCGGACGCTGTCGGCCAGTAGTCGGCTCTGTCGTTGTCGGTCGAGCACCCTCTGGTCCTGTTGTTCGAGAAGCAAGGGACGGAAGAGAAAACCGGTGATGATCGATCCGTAGGCGTGGAGCAGTTCCTGTGGAGACAGATCGGGACGTACCAGGCCCTCTTCGCACAGCAGGAGGAAGTAGGACTCCATGCTCTTCGTCCGTTCTCGAAGGAGCGACGTGTGGTCATCGGCCGCGGTGTCGACGACGGTGCCGAGGACCTCGGTGTCGCGTGTGAACAGGGCGTGCAGGATCGGTGACCGTTCCATTTCGAGGAGGAGGGAGCGGGCCAGTGAGTGCGGCAGGATCGCCTCGGGGCGTACGGCCATGTCGGCGAGAAGGGCCCGCCCCAGGTCGACCTGGGCCCGCATGATGACGACGAGGAACAGCACTTCCTTGGTGGGGAAGTGTAGATAGACCGTGCCCTTGCCGACACCGGCACGACGAGCCACGTCCTCGATGGTGACCTTGCGGTGGCCCCAGGACACGAGCAGCCGGCCGGCTGCTTCGAGGATACGATCGGCGCGTTCGGCGGTTTCTTCCGGTGAGAGGTGTTGACTTCGGGTGGGCGATGCCACGGTGTGCTCCTGTGGGGTGGGGCCAGGGTCGTGGGCAGGGCGGGATGTCGGTTCCGCACGGTGCCGTGTGGATCATCTTCTTCGCATCTGCCTCGTGACTGTATGACCAGAAACCAAAACTGGTCATGCAGTCACGGTAGGTGGTCCACGAAACGGTGACAAGGAGGTTCACGCGCAAAGGCGCCGTGCCCCGACGGGGCACGGCGCCTTCGACGGTCCACGGGTCAGGTGCGTTGGGCGGCGGGAACCCAGGTGGCCACGTCCACCAAGGCCTCTCCCGGTTCCTCGGACGTTTTCGAAAGAGCCCGGTCCACCTTGCTCAACGCCCGCTCCACCAGGTCGGGGGCGTCATAGGGCAGCCACTGCACGCGTGGATCACGACGGAACCAGGACTCCTGGCGGCGCGCGAAACGACGGGTGGCCCGCGCGGTGTCCTCCTGAGCCTGTTCCTCGGACAGTTCACCGTCGATCTGGGCCAGTGCCTGGGAGTAGCCAAGGGCTCGGGAGGCCGTGCGGCCCGTACGCAGACCCCACCGGTCCAAAGCGCGTACCTCGTCGATCAGACCCTCCTGCCACATGCGTTTCACGCGTAGGTTGATGCGTGCATCCAGTTCCGGGCGTGCGGCGAACAGGCCGATCTGCAAACACGGGTAGAACGACGTGTGGTCGGGCAAAGTGGCGGTGAACGGTCTGCCGGTGAGTTCGATGACCTCCAGAGCACGCACGATCCGGCGGCCGTTGCCGGGCAGGATGGCGCGGGCCGCGGCGGGATCGGACTCGGTCAGGCGAGCGTGCAGTACACCCGGGCCGACGTCGTTCAGTTCTGCTTCCAGACGGGCGCGGACCTCGGGGTCGGTCCCGGGAAAGTCCAAGTGGTCCAGGACCGCGCGCACGTAGAGTCCGGAGCCACCCACCAGGAGGGGAAGGACGTCGCGATCGGCACACTCCTCCACGCGTTCGCGCGCCATGGCCTGATAACTGGCCACATCGGCGGGTTCACCGACCTCCCACACATCCAGCAGGTGATGGGGTACGTCGCGCCGTTCTTTCTCGGTGAGTTTGGCTGTGCCGATGTCCATGCCCCTGTACAGCTGCATGGAGTCGGCGTTGATGATCTCGGCGCGCCGTCCGACGCGCTCTTCCATACGCAGGGCCATCTCGATGGCCAGGTCCGATTTGCCGACGGCCGTGGGGCCGACGACCGCGATCACCTTGATCATTCCTCCAGCGTAACGGTGACGTTCTCTGGTTGATGCCGTTCCCCGCCGGTCGGTACCGCTCCTGGAGCGGCCCTAGGATGGCTGCATGCGATTCGCGAAGGGCCACGGAACAGAGAACGACTTCGTGATCCTCCCCGATGCGGAGGGGGAGCTCACCCTCACGGAGGAGACCGTCCGGCTGCTGTGTGATCGTCGTAGGGGTATCGGCGGCGACGGTATTTTGCGTGTCGTGCGCACCAATGCTCTGAGGGAGTCCCTGGCCCCGGCGGCACGTACCGGGGAGCGTCCCGAGTGGTTCATGGACTATCGCAACGCCGACGGTTCCGTGGCCGAGATGTGTGGCAACGGGGTGCGGGTGTTCGCCCGGTACCTGTTGCACACAGGCCTTGTCGACCAGGACCGTTTCGAGGTCGGCACCCGCGACGGGGCCAAGGAGGTCGTCGTCGAGGAGGACGGGGACATCACCGTGGACATGGGATTGGTGGAGTTGCAGGGCACCTCCTCGGCCAGGCTCGCCCGGAAGGTGGTGCACGGCGCCCAGATCTCGGTGGGAAACCCACATCTGGCCTGTGAGGTCGACGGTCCGGTCGCCGACATCGACCTGAGCCGTGCTCCCGAGTTGGATTCGGATGCTTTTCCCGAGGGCGCCAACGTCGAGGTGTACTCACGGATCGAGTCGGGGGTCCTGGAGATGCGGGTGTACGAACGCGGCTCGGGGGAGACACGTTCGTGCGGTACGGGCATCGTGGCGGCAGCGACAGCCGCCAACCACGAGAGTGGGGAGACCACCTGGAAGGTGCGCGTACTCGGCGGTGAGTGCATGGTCTTCCTGGACACCTCCGGTGCTCGCCTGCGAGGGCCCGCGGTCATCGTCGCCGAGGGCGAGACCTTCCTGGCCTGAGCAGCTGCTCCGGGGTCAGGCCGCGCAGGGAGGCATCCAGTACGCGGGCGGTGTGGGTCACCGCGATCGACACCCCGGTACGTTCCAGGGCCGAGGAGATCTGCAGCGAGCACCCGGGGTTGCCCGAGACCAGGACCTGCGCGCCGGTGGCGACCACGTCCTGCCCCTTGCGGTCACCGAGTTCGGCTGCGGTCTGCGGTTCGAACAGGTTGTACACACCCGCCGAACCGCAACAGATCTCCTTGTTCGGCGGGTCGGAGAGCTCCAGTTGGGGAATCGCACCGAGCAATCGGCGCGGGGCACTGGTGATTTGCTGGCCGTGGGACAGATGACAGGCGTCGTGGTAGGCGACGTGCAACGGTAGCGGGTGACGCTCTGCCCGGGGCTCCAGTTCGGCGAGGAACTCGGTCAGGTCCACCACTTTTTCCGAGACCGCGCGGGCGCGGCGTACCCAGGTCGGGTCGTTTCCTGCTTCTGCCAGAGTGCGGTCCATGTGTTTCATGCTGGAACCGCACCCGGCGGAGTTGACCACGACCCGTTCCACGTCGGCTTTTTCGAAGACCTCCACGAGTGCTTGCACAAAACCGGTGGCCTCGGACAGGCGCCCGGCGTGCCCGGACAGGGCGCCACAACATCCCTGGGTGCGCGGGATGACCACATCGCACCCCTCCAGGGCCAGAACGCGTGCCGTTGCGGTGTTGACCTCGGGGAAGAACGCGCCCTGGACGCACCCCACCAGCATGCCCACCCGTGCCCGGGCCCGGCCGACGGCCGGCACCAGCTCGGGCAGTGCCGGGGGCGGGGAGGACAGCGGCGGTGCGATGCGCTCCATGGTCGCCAGGGTGGGGGACAGGCGGTCCAACAGTCGGCTGCGCCGTACCAGTCGAGAGGCCCCGCCTGCTTGGTAGGCGCGCAACGGGCCGCGAAGCAGACGTAGACGGTTGCGATGGGGAAAGAGAGCGAACACCGCGCCGCGCAGTGCCCGCTCCGACAGAGGACGCCGATGTTGCTCCTCCACGGTGTGCCGCGTGTGCTCGATGAGTGCGTCGTAGGCCACCCCCGAGGGACACGACGACACGCACGCCAAACAGCCCAGACAGTTGTCGAAGTGTCCCACGGCCGCTTCGGTGAGTACGTCCTCGGTGTGCATCTGCTCCATGAGGTGGATCCGGCCACGGGGTGAATCCATCTCTTGCCCCCACAGCACGTGCGTGGGGCAGGTCGGTAGACAAAAACCGCAGTGGACGCAGTCGTTGAGCAGGTCACCGAAGATCTGTTCGCGATCGCCGCCGGTTTCGGTGGATCGGTCGGTCACGGGTCTTCTCCCTCTCGAGGTTCAGATGCCGCCGGCAAAGCGGCCGGGCGCGAGTCGGTGATCGGGATCGAAGGAGTCCTTGACCGCCCGCATGAGTGCAAGGCCGGGGATGGTCCCCCACGGGTCGATCCCCGCCGCCCGCACGTGTGCCTCGCTGCGGAGCAAGGTGAAGGTGCGCCGGCCCGTACGCATGCTGTCGGCCACTGCTGCGATCTGCTCGGCGCCGGTTCCCGGGGGGAAGGACACCCACAGGGTGCCCGAGGGCGCCGAACCGCGTACGTGGGCGCTGATCCCCCATGCCTTGCAGTGTTCACCCACCAGCGTCGCGGCAGCGACACTTTCGGCGGGCGGGGTGGTGAGCAGGGCAAGTGTCCCCTCCGTGGGGAAAAGACCCCAGCCGTCGGGCAGCTCCTCGCCGACGGTGGGTTCACCCCCCAGAGCTTCGGCGGTGGCGTGGACCCGGGGTCGCAGACCGTCGGGGGTGCCCTCCAGGACCACGTGTAGGCGTACCGGCGCCTCTGCGGGCCGTTCCAGTTCCACGGCCGCGGGTTCCACCGCGGCCGTGCGCAGGGCAGCCAAGGCACGCTCGGCCCGGTCGGTGGAGGTCATCCTTGCGCTCAGCACTCGTAGAGCGTGCGGTACGGGGTGCAGCCGAAAAGCGGCCGAGGAGATCACCCCAAGAGTGCCGTATCCGCCGGTGTGCAACTTGGCCAGGTCGTAGCCGGCCACGTTCTTGACGACCCGGCCGCCGCTGCGGGCGACGGTGCCGTCGGCACGCACCACCGTCATCCCGATGACCAGGTCACGCAAAGTGCCGGAGAGCAGCCGGCGCGGACCGCTCACCCCCGTGGCCAAGGCCCCGCCGACCGTCCCGCCGAGACGGACCGGATCGTGGGCCAGGCGTTGCCCGGAGGCGGCCAGGCTCGCTCGCAGTTCGGCCAGCGGGGTCCCCGCCCCCACCTCCACCACCAGATCATCGGCGTTGTGGTCGATCCACACGAGGTCACCCAGATCCAGGACCAGATCCAGGGATCGCAGTGGGCCGCCCCAGTCCTGGGCGGTGCCACCACCCCGGGCCACCACGGTCAGTCCGTGTTCGGAGGCGGCCCTCAGAACACGGCCGAGGGCGGCGGTGTCGGACGGTCGTGCCACGTGCCCGGGCACCAGACCACCCACGGCGTCCTCGGGGCTTCCCTTCCGCAGTCCGCAGTCCTTCACGGCCGGCTCGTCGGCGATGGTCACACGCATTTTCCTTCCTGACGCCATCGGTCTTTCGTCCCTCAGAACAGCTCGGCCTTTCCTGAGGCGACCAATGGATGGACGTCCTTGTGCACACCGGGGCGTTCACCGCACAGACGCGGGGTGGGCAGGAGTTTGTCCGGGTTGGCGATGCCGGACGGGTCGAAGGCACGCCGGAATCGTTGGAAGGTGTCCAGGTCGTCGGGTCCGTACATACGTGGCATCGCGCACACCTTGTCCACCCCCACCCCGTGTTCGCCGGTGATGGACCCGCCGTGTTCGATGCACAGGTCGAGGATGGCGCCGGAGACCTCCTCGGCCCGCTCGGTCGCGCCGGGTTCGGAGTCGTCGAACAGCACCAGTGGGTGGAGGTTGCCGTCCCCGGCGTGGAAGACGTTGGCCACCCGGATACCGCTGTTGACGGACAGTTCCGCGATGCGACGCAGGACATCGGGCAGTGCGGTGCGGGGCACGACACCGTCCTGGACGATGTAGGCGGGGCTGATGCGGCCCACGGCGGCAAACGCGGACTTGCGGCCCTTCCAGATCAGGGCACGTTCCTCGGCGCTGCTCGCGGTGCGTGTTTCGAAGGACCCTGCCGCGGCGCACAGCCGGACCACTTCCTGGATCTGGGTGTCGACCTCCTCGGCGGGCCCGTCCAGCTCCACGACCAGGACGGCGGCGGCACCTTCGGGGTACTCGCAGGCCACGGCTTTTTCGGCGGCCTCGATGGACAAGGAGTCCATCATTTCGATCGCCGAGGGCAACACACCGGAGGCGATGATGGAGCTGACCGCCTCTCCACCCGCGTCCACGGAGGTGAAAGCGGCCAACAGGGTGACGATCCTGGCCGGGTCACGGGTCAGGTTCACGGTGATGCGTGTGGCCACCCCCAGGGTGCCCTCGGAGCCGATGAAGGCGCCGATGAGGTCGTAACCGGGGGCATCGGCCGCCTTGCCCCCGAGGTCGACCGTCTCCCCGGTCGGAAGGACGATCTCCAGACCACGCACGTGGTTGACGGTGAAGCCGTACTTGAGGCAGTGGGCTCCACCGGAGTTCTCCGCGACGTTGCCTCCGACCGAGCAGACCTGTTGGCTGGAGGGGTCGGGCGCGTAGTGGTAGCCGTAGGGCGCGGCGGCGTGGGTGATGTCGAGGTTGGCCACCCCGGGTTCGACCACGGCGCACTCGTTCTCGGGGTCGATCTCGATGATCCGACGCATCCGGGAGGTCACGAGGAGCACACCCCCGGTGTGGGGGAGGGCGCCGGCCGAGAGGCCGGTGCCTGCGCCACGGGGGACGAAGGGGACCCCGGTGGAGGTACAGAGCCCGATGACCTCGGCGACCTGTTCTGCGGTGGTCGGCAGCACGACGACGCCGGGCACCGCACGGTGGTGGGTGAGGCTGTCACTTTCGTAGGTGCGACGGCGGGAGAGGTCGGTGAGGACCCCGTCCTGTCCACAGATGGCCCGTAGTTCGGGGACCAGGGCGGCCACGGCCGCGGGGGATGCGTGCTCTTCCTGGGCCATGGGCGCCTCCCGTGCTGTGACCGGAGTGTGCTGTGCTTCACGCTCCTATGGGTCTGGTCAAGGACCGTAAGGCGGGTTGGCCCCGCAGCGCAAGAGCAAAGCCGGAAGACTTCTTCCGGATAATGAAATGGCTGGTGTGTTGGATGCACAAACACGTCCGGGCCCCGCTTCTGTGAAGCAGGGCCCGGAGAGAGAACGGTCGGTCTACGGCATGCGCTCGTAGGCGGGCAGGGTGAGGAAGTCCACGTAGTCGCGGTCGAGCGCGACCTCGATGAACAGCTCCTTGGCCT
>DXDP01000292.1 GCA_019115445.1 Candidatus Nocardiopsis merdipullorum | reverse complement strand
GTCCACGTCAGGACACCGAACCTGATCCAGAGCGCACGGTCGCTTCGCGATGCTCCCGAACCACGACCGTGCCCCGTGGCGAAAGGAAGTCACGTATGGACACTACGAGAGAGCTTCGCCGTTACGCCTTCACCAGCCCGTTTCGTGGTCTGTGGGGCTTGTTCCGGGAAATGAACCGTATCGCCGATTCGACGACCTGCCACGAATTGGCACGGACGGGCTCCGGACCTGAGACCTGGCGCCCTTCCGTCAATGTCTTCGTGCGGGAGAACGACTTGCTGATTCGCTGCGACCTCACCGGTGTGAGCAGCGACGACATCGAAGTCACCTGCACCGAAGACACCCTGGTCATCACCGGTACCTGTGAGCAGGAGGCCGTGGACGGTGTCGCTCGCCACGGGAGCGAACGGTGCAGGGGCACCTTCCGGCGCGAGTTCCCCCTCGAATCCGAGATCTTCGTCTCCGAGGCGGATGTGGACGCCGAGTTCGACGACGGTCTCCTCGAGATCACCGTGCGGAGCACGAGCATCCCGTCCACTGGGGTGAACATCCCGGTTTCCACGGCCGCGCGGGTTCCCGCACCGAGACCGTCGGTGGAAGGTGTCTCTTCCGAGGAAGTGCCGCAGGAGGTCTGACCACACGGCCCGTCCCTTGCCGCGCTCTCCGGCCGAGGCACACCGGCCCGGCCGGAGAGCGATGAGAAGGACCGGCTCATCGGGTGCATGCTGGGCAGCCGGCTCACCCGGAACGTGCTCGCCACGAGTAGCGGGCCCGGACCACGATCGTGGCCAGGTTGAGCAGTGCCGCGACACAGACCCACACGGTGAACGACGGCGGCCAGTATGTTCCGACCCCCAGGGTCAGAACGAACCCCGGATCGGCACCCACGCCGATGATGGTGGCGATCCCGGCCACCGCGTACCCGAGAATGAGCGCGAGCGGAAGAAGGCGGGGCACCAGCCGCAGGACGAGCCACCGGACCGGACGGTCCGACAGCCGCTCGGCCCATGCCTGGGCACGCATCAGCCTCCGTATGCCCAACGCCACCGAGAGCAGGGTCAACACCAAAAACCCGTAGTCGATCAGACGGGGGACCGGCAGAGGTTGCTCGGCCGATTCCCCCTCGGCCAGGTCGAGAAGTCCCACGGCCAAGGGCTGCACGGTGTCGTAGGAGGCCGTGAGACTGTTGCTCATCACCGCCACGCCCAGGCCGTCCTCGGTCACGGTCTGGTACGCGAGGTGGCCGGTGTGGGTCCCGCTGTGCGCCATCCGATTCTCGCCGGCGACCTCACGCCAACCCAGGGAGTAGCGCCCTTCCGGGGCGGAGGGGGACAGGAGCTCCTCGACCGTCGCCGCTTCGGCGTACGGCTCGCCCTCGATGGTGCGGCCCTCGTCGGTGTAGGGAGCGAGCCAGTGGGCCATGTCCTCGGCGGTTGTGACAACGTTTCCCGCCCCGGCGATCAAGCTCGCCGGTTCCTCGCGAGACACCGGGATCCCGTACACGTTGATGTGACCATCGGCGAGTCCGTCGACGTCGTTCAAGTCCTGGGATCGGGTGACCGAGGTGCTGTGGTGCATACCCAAAGGCTCGAAGACGGCCCTTTCCAGATGGGAACCGAACGGTTCGCCCGTGACCTCCTCGACCAGATGTGCCGCCATCCAGTAGTTGCCGTTGAAGTACTGGTGGCGCGCTCCGGGGTCGTCGGTCAGTTCCATCCCGGCCAGGACGTCCACGGCCTCTTCGGTGTTTTCGAACCTTCCCCGGTCGGGGCTGACAAGTCCTTGTGAGGCCATCCCCGAGGTCTGGTCCAGGAGTTGGCGCACCGTGATCTCCTCGGCGCGCGGGTCCACCGGTGTGAAGTCGTCGAGGTAGTGCGCGACCGGGGTCTCCAGGTCGATCTGGCCGTCCTCCACCAGCCGCATCACCGCCATCGCGGTGAAGGACTTGGAGACGGAGGCGACCGCCATCGGGGTGTCGGCGGTGACCGTGTTCCCGTCGGAGTCGTGTCCGTGGCCCATCGTGTGAAGGACCTCGCCGTCACGGATCACGGCGACCGAGACCCCGGCCAGATTCTGGCGGTCCACATGGTCCGCGACGAAGGTGTCGACACGTTCGGGCAGGTCCTCGGGCGAGTTGGCCGCAGCGGCGGGAGCCACCGCCGTGCCCACGAGCAGGCCCCCTGACAACAAGGCTGCGCTTGCATGGAGTGATATCGGCATGGGCGGCACGTTACGTTCCACAAGTCGTGGGCACATCGGGGTTGGGGACCAGATCCACCCTGATCACGGCAAGCTTCTTGCTCCGGGGGATCTCGGGGGGCCTTTGGGGGTGTGAACGCCCCTCTACGCTCACGGCCTCGCCATGGTCGTCTCTTTCTCAGGTCTGCTCAGCCTGTCCGTCACCGTGTCCCGTTCTGGGGGGCTCAACACAGTTCACGGGCGAGCTCGTCGAGCATGTGCTCGATTTCGGGCAGACGCTCCCACAAGATGCGGGCCGTGCGGTGTCGTAGTACCCAGAAGTCGTCCAAGGAGGTCTGGTCCAGACCTGGGGCCAGGTAGTGCTGCTCGACCCCGTACAGGCTGCGCACCAGTTGGAGCAGAGCGATGAGCCCACAGGAGCGCACATCCACCGCGCGAGTATGGGGGCGAACGTCCAAGTAGGCGGTGATGAAGGTGGCCGCGAGTGCCATCCACTCCTCGCGCCCGGTGACGGTGTGGGGGTAGAACGCCATCCGGCCCAGGTCGTAGGCGAGCAGGTCGGGGCGGGGCGGGCCGAAGTCGAGCACCGCCGCCAACTCTCCCGCCGAGGTGTGGAGGAGATTGACGGGACTGTAGTCGCCGTGCGACACCTGCACCGTCAGCTGCTCGTCGACCTGAGCGGTCAGGGTGGGCAGGTGGGTGAGCATGGTGCGCCTCTCGGCCAGGGTGGCTGCGGCGATCGTGTCGAAGGTGTCCGGTTCGGTGTGGGCCTTGATGGAGTCCAGGAGCAGGTCGATCGTTGTGGTCAGGGCGGGGACGTCGGTGGTGCGCCACCCGGCCAGGGAGGCGTCACGGTCGGCCGCGGACACGGGCAGGTCGGCGAACGCGGCGTGGATACGCCCCAATACTTGTCCTGCCTGGTCGCAGTGGTGATGGTGCGGGTGGGTCACCACGTGACCGTCCACCCACTGCCATACGGAGAACGCCGACGGGGCGCCGGTGTGGACGGTGTGCCCGTGACGGTCACGGATCAGTGAGGCAACGGGTACCCCGTGGTCCCCGGCACGCTCGGCCAGGGCGATGGCACCCCGCTCGGAGCCCAGATCGGACCCGGCCGGGTAGGTCTTGACGAACACCCGGTGCCCGTCGGGGGTGGTGGCGCTCAGGTTGATGGTGTTCTGTCCGCCCCGTACCGGGGACAGGACGGCATCGAACAGGTTGTAGTGGTCGGCCAATGCGGTGGCCAGGGGTG
>DXDP01000291.1 GCA_019115445.1 Candidatus Nocardiopsis merdipullorum | reverse complement strand
CGAATCGGCCGTGGGATCCGACCCACAGGAGGAGGACGACCGGGAAGAGCCATGACCGGTCGACCGCTGCTCGAAGCAGGGGTGTTGGGCACGCCACGGGATGTGGTCCCCCTTTGGGCAAGGGCCGCGATCACGCGGTGGCGGAAGAGGGGAACAGGTCCCCAGCCACAATGCACCGGTGTGCCCGGTCCTGCGCCCACCGGTACGGGGCGAACAAAGGGCGGTGCCCACCGGGGAGGGTGAGCACCGCGGTCACAAGGAACGAGAGTGACACTGAACGGGGTAGTGTCCTCTGCGCCCTCAGCGGCTGAAGTCGTCCGGCCCCCTGGTGGGACCGTGGTAGAACTCGTGGTCCGGCTCGTCCTCGGGCACGTCCGGGTAGGTGGGACCGTCCCCGTCCGGTGCACGGGATTCACTGATCGCAATGCCGTAGGCCTGCATCGTCCGGGTGACACCGTTGCGCAGCTCGGGAAGCATCGCGTACAGCACGTCACCGGGGCATGCGGTGGCGTTGAAGTCCCGGTGGCCCAGGATCGCGCTTTGCGGGTTGAGCCCGTAGGCACCGCACAGCCACGCCAGAGTTTCCACCAAGGAGTCGGTCAGGGCCTGGGTCGGCTCCTCACTCGTGTAGAGGCCCTCGTTCTCGATACCGATACAGGTGCTGTTGTTGTTGGCCACATGGGCACCCACGACGTGCCGGCTCGCAGCGATGGCTTGCGGGGTTTGGTCCCGTCCCACCATGAGGTAGCCACCACGGCTGATGGTCAGCTGCTGGCCGGTGTCGATCCAGCCGTTGCTGTCCATGTGGTAGTCCTGAATCGATTTCGACAGGCGCAGGGCGTGGTCGAGCGAATAGTCGGTGCTGTTGGCCGTCGCGGTGTGATGGACCACGATGTAGCTCGGCGAGGTGTCCAGCACCTGGACGGGGCTGCTCGGGGGGCGGGCGTTCCAGGCGCCTCGCCAGTACAGTTCCGGACTGGCCGCCTGGACGTCGGTGCCGGTGGCCGCGGAAGCACTCGTGGCGCCGAGTGCGCTGAGGGCCCCGCCGAGGGCCACGGCACCTGAGGTGAAGGCGGCTCCGCGTAGGAGGGTGCGCCTGTTCACATCCAACCGATGGGTGTTGGTCATGGAGGAATCCTTCTGACTCGCTCGGTTTCTTGTCAGTTATCAACAAACACGAGTACCACCCGATGTGCACAGAGACACATCCTTCAGTTTTATGTCCGATTTCGGCCAGAAAACAGTATCTTTCTCCGTAGATAAATACTGCTGGATGCTGTAGGGAGGAGATTCCATGGAGGTCTGTGGCAGATTACCCCTTTTCGTCACCCTAGCTCCCATTTCCACCATTTGAGTGTTTTGCCAGTAAATCCATCCCTTGACCAGGAGTGAGGCGCAGGCGATTTCAGGAACTCTCCGACCGGAGAAGTAGGGATCATCCCCGACGCGACCGAAGCAAGCCCGTCCTGGAATGGTCACATGGCGGGCATCGCTTCCTTGTCACCTGTGAGTGCAGCTCCCACGAAGAGGAGTCCCTTCGGTGCGACACCGGTGGGGCGCCCTGCCGCATCTCCTCCCCGTGCACAAGGGGGATACGGCCGTCGCACACCGAAGTTCGTGCGTGAGAACCAGGTCGTCGAAGGCCACCGGCCTTCCTCCCGGGGAAACCACCCGACCGCACCGGGCCGAGCACGGCCCTGCTCACGTGCTCGGCCCGGGCTCTTCCGACCGTTTTCTTCGCCACCGCCCCGGCAAAGCGCAGCCTTCAGAAGGACTACGCCGAGGCGTCGACCAGGGCCACCTCGATCCTGGTGCCGGGGCACGCACCGGTGGCCCTTGCCCCTTGTTCGTCCTCACCCTTGCCGGGTGGGCCCTAACCCGCCGGTAGGAGACGGTCGACGATGCCGTCGAGGTCGTGGCGGACCAGGTCGGGACGGATGAAGTGACCGCCATCGGGTTCGTGCGATTCGTGGGCGATACCCGCGGCGTCGAGCGCGGCACGGAACTCACGCTGTCCGGCGAGTACCTGCTCCTCGTTCATCCTGTCGAACAGGTCGAACGGGTCGGGGCTGTCCCCGGCGACCAGGAAGATGCGCTTGCCGCGGTAACTCTCGATGTTCTCCACGGCGTTGTCGGCGCTCACCCGGGCCTCGTCCCACGGTGCGCCGTAGACCATGCCACCGGCGAGTTCGAATGCTGCTGAGGTGAAGTTCGCCCAGTGGGTGACCACGCCTGCGTCGCGGCGCATACTGGCGGGCCCCGAGTAGGAGCTCACCGAGGCGAAGTGGCCGTAGTACTTGGCGGTGTACTTGAGCGCACCGAATCCGCCCATGGAAAAGCCCGCCACGGCACGTCCGTCGAATTCGGCGTGTGTCCGGAAGTTCGCGTCGATCCACGGAATGAGCTGTTCGATGTGGAAGGTCTCCCAGTTGCGGGGGCCGGAATTGGTGCTGACCGGGTTGCTGTACCATCCGCAGGGCCCACCGTCGGGCATCACGATGATGAGTTGTTCGTCCTCGGCGAGTCGGCGGATGTCTGAGCGGTCCCAGCTGAGGAAGTCCTGGCCCGGTCCGCCTCCGTGCAGCAGATAGAGGACGGGGTAGGTGCGTCCGTCGTCTCGGTAACCCTCGGGGACCAGGACGTTGACGCCGGGGTTCCAGGCGATCTCGTCGGTCGCGAAGCGGTAGTACCACATGCGGGGGTCGTCCTCGTTGTGTTCCACCAGGTCCAGACCGAACTGTGCCGAGGTGAGGGGGCTGGTGGAGGCCTCATCGGCGTGGGCCGGGGAAGCCGCAGCGAGGAGGCCACCGGATGCGGCGGCCAGTCCGAGGGAGAGACCACCAACGCTTTTGAGAAGGTCGCGCCGGTTCGGGGGGTATGAGCTCACGTTGTCTCCTGGGGGGAAGTGATGCGGGTTCACTCACCGAAGCCGGGCTTTCTCCCACCCTTGGGTCGGACCATGGAGACAGCGCACGACTTCGCCCGCAAGGGTGGCCACCCCTTTGTGGCCACCGCCTCATTGAAACAAGAAGACGTGGTCGATGTATCAGGGGCCGAATAACGGATCAGTTAATTTTTTCCGCCCCATGTGCGTACCCATGTTTGTTTCCTACGTGGCGCCAGGCACCTTGCAGTTACGCATGGGACGGGCGAGCGGGTCGAACTCGGCGTCGTTGCGAACATCCCGCTCACATCAGGGCCCGATCAGGGTGCCTTGGGGCCCAGGGCGAGCATCCGGTGAGAAAGCCCCACTGCATGGCGGGTGCTTGACGCACCGGGGTGAACGGGTGTTCACTCAAGGGGGTGAATATCCGTTCACCCCCTTTTTTCGTGGGCACATGCCCACCGCCGTTCCTCGCACTGGAGCCCGACGTATGTCCGTCCTGCGTGTGCCCTCCTGGGCCACCATGGCAATCCTCACCTCCTGCGGCATGCTCGTCTCGCTGCAGCAGACACTGGTCATCCCCCTGCTGCCGGACCTGCCCGAAATCCTCGACGTGTCCGCCGACGACGCCTCCTGGCTGGTCACCGCGACCCTGCTCACCGGGGCCGTGGCCACCCCGATCGTCTCCCGCATGGCCGACATGTACGGCAAACGCAAAATGCTGCTGGTGTCCTTGGCCGTCATGACCGTGGGCTCACTCATCGCAGCACTCGGGGCGAACTTCCCGGCGATGCTTCTCGGACGCGCCATGCAAGGTTTTGGCGCCTCCCTCATCCCCGTGGGCATGAGCATCATGCGTGACCAACTGCCCCGGGAGAAACTCGCCGGGGGCATCGCCCTGATGAGCGCCACCCTTGGCATCGGCTCCGCTCTGGGTCTGCCGTTGTCCGGTGTGCTCTACAGCGCGTTCGGATGGACCTCGCTGTTCTGGGCCACCGCGCTGGTCGGCACGTTCTTCCTCATCGCCATTCCGCTGACCCTCGACGAATCCACCGAGCGCTTCCCCGGTCGCTTCGACATCGTCGGCGCGCTGCTGCTCACCGTCGTACTCGTCTCCCTTTTGCTCCCGCTGTCCAAGGGGGCGACGTGGGGGTGGACCAGCGGCCAGGTCATCGGCCTGACCGCGCTGTCCCTCATCTGCCTGACGATCTGGGTCCCCCTGCAGCTGCGCATACGCGAACCCATGGTGAATCTGCGCACCGCTTTGCGGCGACCCGTCCTGTTCACCAACATCTCCTCGTACTTCGTCGGTGTCGGGATGTTCCTGAACGGCCTGGTCACCACCCAAGAACTCCAGGTCCCCACCGAAACCGGGTACGGGTTGGCCCTGCCCGTGGCCGTGGCCGGACTGGCGATGGTGCCGGGCGGCCTGATGATGCTCGTCTTCTCCCCCGTCTCCGCCCGTATGCTCAACCGCTGGGGTGGAAAGACCGTGCTGCTGAGCGGCGGCACGGTGATGGGCCTGACCTATCTGTGGCGGATGTTCAACAACGACGCCGTGTGGCAGGTCATGCTCGGCAACATGCTCGTCAGTGTCGGCAGTGCCATCGCGTTCGCCGCCATGCCCACCCTGGTCATGGCGGCCTCGCCCCGCAGCGAGACCGCTTCGGCCAACGGGCTCAACGCCCTGGTCCGTTCACTGGGTACTTCCAGCGGCAGTGCCGTGGTGGCGCTGATCTTCGCGTCGCTGACCGTGACCGTGAACGGTGTGGTCTTTCCCTCCGCGCAGGCCATGTTCACGGCCCACTCCCTCGGCATGGCGGTGTGTGTGGCCAGTGTGTTGTTCGCACTCATCGTCCCGGCGCGTGGACACCACAAGAAGGACGACGAGGAAACCACCGTCGAACCGGCCCCGGTACTCAGCACCGAGAAGGCTCAGAAGAAGGTGGAACCGTGAACAAGCCCGACAGTCGAAGCACCATCCTTGGTGCCGCACGACAACTCTTCTCCGAACACGGCTACCAGGCGGTGACCATCCGCGACATCGCCACCGCCGCGGGGGTCTCCCCCGCCCTGGTGATGAAGCACTACCGGAGCAAGGCCGAACTGTTCAACGAGATGGGACCCAACGACATCCCGCTGGCCGAACTCGACCTGCCCCGTTCCCAACTGGGGCGCGCGTTGGTGCAGAAGATCCTCACCCGGCGTGAACACGGCATCTCCGACCCCCTGCTGGTGGCCGTCTCCCACGTGCGTGAATCACCCGAGCCCCACCGCACCCGCGAGGAGGTTCGAAAGCGGCTCCTGGTCCGTGTTGGTGACCTGATCGGCGACACCACCCCCGACCGCCATCACGCGAGCGCCGTGGCCTGCCAGTTGATCGGGTTGGCCGAAGGCATCCGGGTACTGGGCCTGTTTGCCACCGATGAGATCTCCCGTGACCGTCTTCTGGACCTGTACGGCCCACTCCTTCAGAACCAGATCGATGCCTGCGCACCTTCGGAGTCCCCGGGCCCCGTGGACTGAAATACCCTCCCGCTCGTCGTGGGTGCAGGGCATCATCGGGTGCATGGAACGTTGTGATTTCTGTGAACTCCCCCTCGGAGGCGGTTGCGCGTGCTCACTCGTCGGTGGGGCCCGCCGTGGTTTCGGTCCCGAAACCATGACCTCCCCCGCGGAAGCACGCTTTCCGGTCGACACCATTCTCATCTCACCGCGGGGTCTGGCCCACCGCCCGGGGTGTATGCACCAGTCCGACTCCGAGATCGACGCACCGTCGTGGGGTTGGATCCTCCACCCCGAACCCCAGCTGTGGCGCCGTCTCGACACAAGTTCTCCCGCCCGCGCCACGCACGGCAACACCGAACGTGTGGCCACCCGTCGCTGCCGAAGCTGCGATTCCTGAAACACCGTCCCGCGGGCCCTTCTGAAGGGCCCGCGGACAGCTCAACACCCACAGCAACCGCGCGTCGTCCGATGCCGAGTCGTCCCCTTGCTCGACCGGGCGCAGCTGCAGCAAGGCCTTGTCCACACCGGTCGGCCACCGTCTGCGCTGCCCGAGCGAGCACCCTGTTCACCAGGCCGGTGTGGTCCCTGATCCAGGTGGCGTGGCCATGAGCGGACACAGAGCCGTTCACATCCAGTCACGTCGGCGCTACCCGACCATCACCCACCACAGGCACCCGTCCGGTCTTCCCTCAGGGAAAGCCCCGGCCAGAAAGCCGTGGGGCGGGTGTGAATTCTTGTGCACGGAGGTAGTGACACCACCCCATGCTGTCCGTACAATCTGTACGTACAACATGCGTATCAGCCCGGGACGATCCACCCGAGCCCTGCGAACGGACACTCATGCACAACGAACAAAAATCCGTGGTGCCCCTCTACCGCTGGATGAACAAGGTCCCCGGTGGGGCCATGCTGATCCCCCTCGTTCTGGGATCGATCCTGGGCACCTTCGCCCCTGCCGCACTCGACATCGGCAGCTTCACCACCGCGCTGTTCAAGGACAGCGCCATGCCCCTCATCGCACTGCTGATCTTTGCCACCGGAACCCAGGTCAGCCTGCGCACCAGCGGCCCGGTCCTGGGCACCACCGGCGTCATCCTGCTCGCCAAGAGCATCGTCCCGGGCCTGCTCATCATCGGGCTGGCCGCGATCACCGGCCCCGAAGGGCTCCTGGGAATCTCCGTGCTGGCGATGCTGGCCGCAGCCACCAACTCCAACGGTGGCCTGTGGTTGGCCATCACCGGCCAGTACGGCCGCGCCAAGGACCGTGGCGCCTACATCGCCGGCGCCATCAACGACGGACCCTTCTTCGCCCTGCTGTTCATCGGAGCCTCCGGGCTGGGTGAGATCCCGTTCGTGACCCTGCTCGCCGCGATCATCCCGTTCCTGCTGGGCGTGCTCATCGGCAACATCGACGCCCAGTGGACCGACGTCCTCAAGCCGGTGCCCGGCATCGTCATCCCGTTCTTCGCGTTCGCGCTCGGCACCGGCATCGACCTGGCCGACGTCGCCCAGGGCGGCCTGACCGGCATCCTCCTCGGTGTGCTCATCACCCTCCTCACCGGTGGGCTGGTCTACCTCGGCTACCGCTTCCTGCTGCGCCGCGGCAAGGAATCCGGGATCGGCTTCGCCGCCGGTACCGCCTCCGGCAACTCCGTGGCCACCCCGGCCATCGTCGCCGCAGCCGACCCCTCCTTCTCCGACTACGTGGGCACCGCCACCTCCCAAGTGGCGGCCAGTGTCCTGGTCACCGCGGTGCTCGCGCCCGTGGTCACCACATGGGTGCTGCGCCGGGCCGGGGCCCAACCCGCCCAGGAGGAGAAGGACGAAGAGGACCGAGCCCTTGCCTCCCACACCGACGACGAGGAGGGACTCTCATGAAGGGCGCACACATCGCCGTGGTCGCCGACGACCTCACCGGCGCCGGTGACACCGCCGTCCAGTTCGTCCGCGCCGGGTGGAACACCGAACTCCAACTCACCGCCACGGACACGACCGCCGAGGTCGTGTCGGTGACCACCGACTCCCGTGCCCTGCCCGCCGACCAGGCCCGCCACATCACCGAGGAAGTCGTCCGTGACCTGCGTTCGAGTGGCGTCGGCCTGCTCTACAAGAAGGTCGATTCGACCCTGCGTGGGCCCATCCGCGCCGAGATCGACGGGGCCCTGGCCCAGTGGGGTCCCGGCGCGGTGGCCGTGGTCTGTCCGGCCTTTCCCGCCAACGGCCGCACCGTGCGTGACGGGGTCCTGCTCGTCGACGGCATCGAGGTCCACCGCACCGCCGTGGGCCAAGACCCCGTCACCCCGGTGACCGAGAGTCACGTAGCCACACTGCTGGGCGCCACACACGTGCGCCTGGGCGGCACCGACGCCCACCAGGACGCCGCACTCCTTCGCAAGGCCGGGCCCGTGGTGGTCGTGGACGCCGAGACCGAGACCGACCTGGAAGGTGTGGCCGCAGCCGTCACCGCCCTGGGCCCGGACGCGGTACCCGTGGGTTCGGCGGGGTTGGCCACACACCTGGCCCGCACCTGGACACCGCGTACCACCTCGGGCCCGGCCCTGGTCGTCATCACCTCGCTGCACGAGACCACACAGGGTCAGGCCACACTGCTGGCCGAGACGCCCGGGACCCGGGTGGAACGCCCCGACCCGGCCGACCTGGCCGACGAGGCTGCCTGGAACGCCTGGAGCCATGGCGTACTGGAACGTTTCGACCCCGAGGCGCCCCGTGTGGTGCTCGTGGCCCCCGAGGACCGTGACGGTGCGCTCTGCCCCGCCGACGTGGCCCGTCGCCTGGGCACCTTGGCCGCACGGATCTCCCAGGAACGGTCCGTGTCCGGGTTCGTGGCCACCGGAGGGGACGGTGCCCGCGCCCTGACCACCCAGTTGCGGACCCGGGCCATCACCCTCACCGGTGAGGTCGCGCCCGGCATCCCGATCGGTACCGTCTCCGGCGGCCCCCGGCACGGGCTTCCCATCGTCACCAAAGCGGGGGGCTTCGGTTCCCCGACCGCCCTGTTGGATGCCGCCGAGGCCGTCCGTCACACGAAAGGCCAGAACGTATGAGTACCGAGCGTCCCACTCTTGCCGTCACCCTCGGGGACGTGGCCGGGATCGGACCGGAGATCACCGCCAAGGCCCTGCTGAACCACCCCGAGGTGCGCAAGTACGCCCGTCCCGTGGTCGTCGGTGACGCCGACGCGCTGCGCCGGGCCGTCACCGCCATCGGCGCCGACCCGAACGCGGTCAACCCCGTCTCCGACCCCGGTGAGGCGGCCGACGACCCCGCCGTCATCGACATCGTCCAGACCGGTCCCTCCCTGGGGCACGTGCCCCACGGCGAGCTCGACGCCGACGCCGGGGACGGGGCCGCCCGCTTCGTCATCGAGGCGGTCGATCTGGCCAAGCGCGGTCTGGTGCAGGGGATCGTCACCCCGCCGTTGAACAAGGCCGCCATGCACATGGGCGGCCACCTCTGGCCCGGGCACACCGAGCTGCTCGCCCACGAGTTCGGGGTGCGCGACTACAGCCTGGTGCTCTCGGCCGGTGAACTGTCCTTCTTCCACCTGACCACACACGTGTCCCTGAGGCAGGCCATCGAGGACATCACCCAAGAGCGGACCTTGGAGGTCCTGCGGCTGATGCGTGCCTTCGCCAAGGCCCAGGGCAACGCCTCCGAACCCATCGGGGTGGCCGGGCTCAACCCGCACGCCGGGGAGAACCGCCTGTTCGGTGACGAGGACGCCGACGTCCTGACACCCGCGATCGAGCAGGCCCGCGCCGAAGGCATCAACGCCCACGGCCCGTTGCCCGCCGACGCCCTCATCCCCGCCGCCGTTCAGGGCAAATGGAAACTGGTCGCGGTCTGTTACCACGACCAGGGGCACGCACCCTTCAAGGCGGTCTACGGCGACGACGGGGTCAACATCACCGCGGGCCTGCCCGTGGTGCGTGTCTCGGTGGACCACGGCACCGCCTTCGACATCGCCGGTCAGGGCATCGCCCGTGAGGCCAGCCTCGTCCTGGCGATGCGTCGGGCCGCCGAACTCGCACCCGAGTGGAAGTACGTGTGGCAGGTGACCGGCTCAAGTTCTTGAGTTCGAGCGGGGACCGGTACGGCCGCAGCGGGGGCTCGGCCGTGTCCCGTCCTCACACCCTTCTCCGGGACCGGGGGCATGACGTGCCCTTTCGGGCCTGCCGGGGCGACGGTGCCACACTCCTTGTTCCGTCGCCCCTCGGGCACTGCGAACACGATCTAGAATGACGCCCATGCCCGTCGACCGAACCGATTCGCGCCCCTTGCACGCCCAAGTGGCCGATGTCCTTCGCGCGGAGATCCGGGACCGGTCCATCCCACCGGGTGAGACCCTGCCCAGCGAGGCCGCCCTGCGGGAACGTTTCGGTGTGTCCCGCAGCGTGGTCCGCCAGGCCCTGGGCACCCTCATCGACGAGGGCACGGTACATCGTGCGCGTGGACGCGCCCCCGTGGCCGCCGCACCCACCGAGCACCGCCGGTTCGTGCAACGGGTGACCGGCATGCACGACCAGTTCTCCTCCGAGGGGCTGGACCTGGCCACCACGGTGTTGTCCCTGGACCACGTACACACGGCCCCGCCGGCGGCCTGCCGCCACCTGGGCACGTACGACCTGCTGCGGTTGGAACGTCTGCGTTCTGTGGGTGGGGTTCCCCTCTCTCGGGTCCGGACCTGGTTGCCTGCCGCCCGCGTGGCCGGGTTGACCACCCAGATGTTGCACGATGCGTCCTTGCACCGGGTCCTGCGCCGGCGTTTCGGGCTCTTTCCCACCAACGCCCGACACCAGGTGCGTGCCGTACCGGCCGACCCGCGGATGGCCCACGACCTCGACGTGCCCGCCCAGTTCCCGTTGCTGCTGTTGGAGGGCGGCACCTTCGACCAGGCCGGTTCACCCCTGGAGTGGTTCGAGAGCTGGCACCGCTCCGACCGGGTGGTCTTCGACATCGAGGCCGACGACGGGGGCGCGCTGGTCGGCCCGGCTCCCCCACCCGTGGAGGACCCACCCACCGAGCCGGGCAGGGCCGAGGGGGCCGACCTGGACCGGGCCCGGCATCTGGTCGAGGAGTTGCGGGAGGAGCTGGAGCGCTTGCGCGGCCGACCCTGAGCACACCGGGGGTTCTGTCAGGTGAGCAAGGACGGGTCCGGGTCCGGTGCACGAAACCACGACCGGACCATGGCAATGCTCGTCACCGTCCATGCCGCCAGCGCCACCCAGATCCACACCTTGCCGATCCACTCCACCAACGGCAAGGAGTCGGCGCGGCCCAGGTACATGCAGGCCACGGAGTACATCCCGAGTGGGAAGACGATGCTCCACAGGGTCGGGGTGTACCGCAGCGGTACCCGCCGGAAGAAGTGCCGCCACACCCCGACCGCGATCAGCACCGGGATCAGCCATGTCGCGAACGCCCACAACACCACTGCCCCACCGGCGATGAGGCCACGGACCGCGTCCACCATCGGCCCGCTCTGCATCTCCACGATGCGCGCACCGGCGACGATACTGATGGCGATGGCCCCCATCGACACCCAGTAGGGCGGATCGAAGTCCCAGGGGTCCAACGGTGCGTGGAGGATCCGTTGGACGACGAGCATCGCCACTGCGACGTACAGGACCACACCGACCGACCACGCAAAGACCGCCAGGACCGACAGGCCGTGCCGCGCCGCCTCCTCGTGGTGTGGTTCGAGCGTCGCGGCGACCACCGCGACGGACTGGGCGGCCACCACCCAGATGAACCACGTCCCGTTGGCCGCGTCCGTCACCGGTCGTTCCGTACGGCCGAGCACCGCCGCCCAGGGAACCGTGTACCCCAACAGCAGCCAGCTCACGGCGCCCACGGCCAGAAGGATCGTCGCCACCATGATCTGGCCGTGCTCGACCAGGGCAGCCGCGATGACGTCGGTACCCGCTACGAAGGTGAAGACCAAGAACGCCTTGCGTGAGTTGTGCAGGTCATGTGAGAAAGCTTCCCGGTAGGAGATGGCCCGCCACACGTTCAAGACGGTGAGGACCGCGTGGCCGATCACCGCCACCACCAGCAGAACGAGGGACGTGCTCTGCCATCCCCGTTGCCCTGCGGCGATCGCCAGGATCCCGGTGCCCATGACGAACGCGAAATATCCCGGGGACAGGTGTTCGGGGGTTGGTCGAGAACGTGGCATGGCTCGGATCCTAGTTGCACGGTCCGGTCCGTCTTGGCAGCGGCGCCTCACCTCATGCCCTGAGTCGAACACTTCGTGCGACGGGCAATGGCAGACGGTGCCTACACGGGCGTGCGGGCAGGACATGGTCATGCAGCTTCAAGACCGGATCGTGATCGCCACAGGGGGCGCCGCCGGTATCGGTGGTGCGATCTTGCGTGTCCTCGTCCGGCGTGGCGCCGAGGTCGTCCGGGCAGCCCGGAGTTTCCTCGCGGCACGGTGGCCACCGTTGCGCTGATTGCTGCAACGATCCGGCGCGGTTCGAGGATGTCCGCGTCCTCGGCGTCGACGGGCACGTCGAGGTCTTCGCGAGCCGAGGCATTTGTCGACGGATGGTCGAGGCCTGCCGCAACTCCGACGGAGCAACCGCGAAGCAGCAGATCGACGCAGTGATCACGGATCTGCACGGTGATGTTCGGCCGGCACTGGGCGAAGTCATCACGCTCGGACGCATCCTGTACCGATGGGCCGAGGACGTACTGGGACACTTCGTCCGTCCCGGTCCCGGTAACGGACCGACGGAGATCGTCAATGGCTGTTTCGAGCATCCTTCCTGCACAACTCTTGGCTTTCGCGATCTTACCCACCACATCCTTCGGTTCCTCCTCGACACCGGAGGATCCAGACGCCTGTCACATCCTCGAATGTGATGAGCCGAAGATCGTTCCTGGAAGTTCGTGAGTGCCCCGCACCACCTCTTCGGATCCAAGTCGGGGCAGCCGACGAGGACGCGGTGATGGAATCGTTCTCCCCACAGCCGAAGAAGAGCGTCCTGAGCCGGTGGCACACCCGCGAGCAGCTACGGACCGCGAGCGGACCCACCATCATCGCCGTAGGAAGGACCACCTGGTCCGTATGACGTCCATCGACGTGCAAGCCTGTCGTCACCCTGGCGGCCCAACGCCGGCTGTCACCATGCAATGCGACCGGCCTCTCAAGAGCACTCGTCCAAGCCCTGTTGCCTTACCGTGTCCCTTGTCGGGACAAGGCCTGCAGCTGTCCCGACAAGGGCTGCAAAGCCGTGGTAGTTGCCCGCGGCGATCATGTAGGCGACACAAGCCAGCGCACCGGCGGCCAAAACCAGTGCCTGCCGAGGAGGCCGGCTCAGAAGAACACGTGTGGCCAGCGCAGTTGCGACGATGAAGGTGGCCATGGAGCTGCCGGCCCCGCTCGGGTTCAGGCTGGGTCCGACAATGCAATTGGCTATGAGTGCGCCCACCCAAAAAGTGACCCAAGTCCTCGCCGAGCTCCAACGGTCCTGGGTGCCAAGGATGACAAAAGCCAGAATCGTGAGGTTGAAGACCATGCCTACGAGGCCGCCGTCCTGCACCACGACGGAAGAAACGAGGCGCCACGCCTGCCCCTCCATGATGAGCGGCCAATCTCGGCGCAATAGTGAGAGGAGCTGCGGCTCGACGAGCTGGAGGAAGCCAGGAATCGCAACAACGCACCACAGGAGCATCGTCATGGCGCTGGGCCGTGGGAGGGGCCGCTCACTTCCATGCTCCCGGGAGCGAAGCGACGCCATGGTCGCCAACATCGGCAGCAACCAGAAGGTCACCGGCACCATCATGTCGAGCACGACCCGATCCTACCGATTTGTTGTAGGGACAGCTGTGTTCTCCAGGGAGTCTGTATCGCTCGGCATCGACGAGCCCGCCTGACGGACGAGCGCCTTCGATTGTGCACATGCTCGACCTTGTCAGATGTCCCGGCTCTCCCGCATGGACCGTGTTGAGCTCTGACCGCGATCTTGCATGAGATCTCGCCGGTCAGATGGAGGAACTGTTCGAGGCTGACCGAACGGTGGAAAGCCTGGTGCGGGCATGCAGCGCGCTGAGCCCGGCCATAGCCCCGCTCAGTAACTCGACCCAGAGCCAGGAACGGTCCTGGCGCAGCACCCGTCTTCGTCCGATCCTGACCAGCCGAACAGCAACCCAGAACAGGAACAACCGCAGACGCTCGGGCTCCCACCGGCGATGTCGGTACGGAGCAGGATCTTCTTGCGGCTCCGGTGGTAAGCGCGGGAGAGCTGTGTGAGTACTGCGGCTGCGAGGGTGGCGGCTTCTCCGGTTTCCTGTTCGCCGTGGTCGATGAACGCGCACAGCGGGTGGAAG
>DXDP01000290.1 GCA_019115445.1 Candidatus Nocardiopsis merdipullorum | reverse complement strand
CGGGGCGGTGATCATCGACCCGCCCGACCTGACCGAGGCCGACCATGAGTACGTGTTGGTCCAGGGCGAGCTGTACCTGGATGAACCCGGTGGCCCGGAGCAGACCGCGCAGATCCGTGCCGGGCAGCCCGACGGGTGGATGTTCAACGGCACCGCCGCCGGATACGAGCACGCACCACTGACCGCCGACGTCGGTGAACGTGTACGGATCTGGGTGGTCGCCGCAGGACCGACCAGTGGAACGTCCTTCCACGTCGTCGGTTCCCGGTTCGACACCGTGTACAAGGAGGGTGCCTACTTGCTGCGTCCTGACGACGGCGGTGCCCAGTCCCTCGATCTGGCCCCTGCCCAGGGAGGTTTTGTGGAGACCGTGTTCCCCGAGGCAGGAAACTATCCGTTCGTCGACCACGACCTGCGGCACGCCGAAGCCGGTGCCCACGGTCACTTCGAGGTGGGTGAGGGCTGATGGAGGACGCCATGTGGGCCACCGTGCGTTTCCTGCACGTGCTCTCGGCCATGGTGTGGGTCGGTGGGCAGCTCACCGTCTCCCTCGTGGTGCTGCCTCTGGCCAAGCACACTCTGGACGGTGAGCAGCGCTCCGCTGTCCTCACCGGGGTGGGCCGCCGTTTCGGGATCCTCACCGCAGCGTTCTTTTTGCCGGTGCAGTTGGTCACCGGGGTCGCCCTCGCCTGGAGCACGGGGGTGACCTGGGCTTCCCTGGCCGAGCCCGGTTACGGCCGCGTGCTGGTCGCCAAACTGCTGTTGTTCTGTGTGGTGATGGCTGCGGCCGCCGGGCACAGCATGGCCAGTACCCGGGATCGACCGGGTCTTGCCCGGGTACTGGCGGTGACCTCTCTGGTCACCTCGGTCGGTGTGGTCCTGGTGGCCACCCTGCTGCCACGCCTGTGAGCGTGCCGGGCACGTGCTATCTGACGAGGACGGTGGTGTGGATGTCCATGTGTCCGTTCTCCCACAGCCAGTCCATGGCCGCCAGGCTGACACGAGCACACCCCTTGGACGCGGGCTCGGCGGGCACGCTCGTGTAGCCGTGCACGGCGATACCACCGTTGAAGTACATGGGGCGGTACAGCGCCCCGTAGGGCCCGGGGTCCCAGGAGTCCACGTGCCGGAAGACCTCGTAGGTGCCTGTGGGGGTGGTGGCGATGCGGTTGACCCCGTCAGAGCCCTCGTAGGGGTTCCCGGAACCGGTGGAGGTATGGAGGATGCCGGCCGGCTCGCCGTCGGAGATCACCATCAGCAACTGGGTCTCCAGATCGATTTCCACGGCGTCGCCCTCGGTGATCGTGGCCTCGGGCACCGTGCCGGCATCGAGCGCGGCACGAGTGTCCGGGCCGACGATACCGTCCCGGGCGATCCCGGCCGCCTTTTGCAGGGCGGTGACCGCGTGCACGGTGTGGAGTCCGTACTCACCGTCGATGTCGTCGATCCAGTAACCGAGTTCGGACAGACGTTCCTGGAGCGCGGTGACCTGGGCGCCGCTGTCGCCCTTGCGCAGGTTCTCGGTCACGCTCGCCTGTGTCGGACCGGCGGCGGCCATGGCCGGCGCGGGGACGAGGGCGGCACCCAGGCCGAGGACACACGCCGTGGCAAGGTGAGCGACCACGGAACGTACTCGGAAGGGTCGGGGGGCTGATACGGGGGGTGTCGGAGGGTTTGCCATGCCCACCATTCTTCCCACAGTTACGCTGTTTCAGCGCCTTTCCCCAACCTGTGGACGAAAGTCCCAACTCGCGCGAACACCGCCGAACGCACGAGCCGGATCGGGGACGAGCACACGACGAGACCCGCTGACCTCCGGGACACGGTTCTCCTCGACGGAAGATCCCCTCGTGGGCGGGCCCCTCCTCCTCGGATTCCCGTACGGCGGCTCCACCCCGCTCAACCCCTCCCGGCGAAGGGCATCTCCCGTGCCATCACGGTGATCCTCGGCACGGAGACCTCGGTCGGCAAGGACACGATGTGTGCGACGGTGTCGGCCACATGCACCGGGTCGATGGTGGCTTCGGCACTCAGGGAGCCGTCGGCCTGCAACGCTTCCGTGCCGACCTGATCGAGGAGCGGGGTGCTCGCGTTGCCCACGTCGATCTGGGTGCAGGCGATCCCGTGACCACGAAGGTCGAGGCTCATCGAAGCGGTCAGACCGGTGATCGCGTGTTTGCTGACGGTATAGGCCACGCTGGAGGGGCGGGGCACATACGCCGACACCGACCCGTTGTTGATGATCCGTCCCCCACCCGGCTCCTGTTCCCGCATGAGGCGGGCCGCTTCCCGGGCACAGTACAAGGACCCGGTGACGTTGGTCTCGAGCACCTCCTGCCAGTCGTCGTCGCCGATGGTGTCCACCGCCGCGCGGGGACCGAAGACCCCTGCGTTGTTGATGAGTACATCCACTCGGCCGAAGCGTTCACGCACACGGTCGAAAAGGGCACGCACGGACTCCGACGAGGTCACGTCGGTCGTCACCACCATCGCTCGGTCGTGGCCCTGCGCGGTCTCCACCAACGGGGCGTGCCTGCGCCCGGCCAGGACGACGAAGTGTCCCTCGGTGAGCAGACGCGTCCCCATGGCCCGGCCCAGTCCCGAGCCCGCACCCGTCACCACGACAACCTTCCGGTCGGTGCTCCGCACGCCTCTGTCGGCCACCACTGCCCCCTTCACTCACCACCCCGGGGTCCTCCCGCCGGGCACGAGGTCCCACCCTAAAATCCCCTCCCCGGGGCCCACCGCCGGGACCCTGGCCCACCGGTGCTTTTCGACCACGGCGCTCTCAGACACGGTCGGCGGAGTCGAAGAACCACGCCACCGCAAGCGCACCGGGGTCGATCACCTCGGCCGCGCGGTCCCCCAGATAGCTGGCTCTGCCTCTGCGGGCGACCATCCCTTCGGTGGCTCGGGCCCCTTCGGCCGCGGCCACGGCCGCTTCCCGAAGCGCATCCCGCCAGTCGTCCGTGCCGGTCTTCGCAAGACTCCTCGCCGCCGGAACCATCGCATCGACCATGGTCTTGTGGCCGACCTCCGCCTTCCCCAGGCGTTGAACGGCGTCGGCCGCAACACCGAAGGCCGTGGCCAGGTCCGTGACCGCCCACGTGGCTTCGGGGCCGTGAGCCACCCGCCCGAACCACAGACCGAACAAAGGGCCACTGGTCCCACCGGAGGCAAGGAAGGCGTCGGAAACCGCCTGGAACACCTGCGCGGGGTGGTCCGCGCCGATCTCCGCAAGGCCGGTGCGCACTCGCCCCAGGGCAGTGTCGAGATTCCAACCGAAATCTCCGTCACCGGCACGCCGATCCAGGTCGGTCAGCTCACCGGCCCCATCGGCGACCCGGTCGGCGAAGGCGATGATCCATGCCCTTGCTTGTTCACCGGTCAGCCTTTCCCCACCGGCACCGCTCTTCGTACCGCTGTTGACGTCGGCCACTGCGCTCTCCTCTCCTTCGCTTCCCGTCACCAGTGCAGTGCCGGTGTGCGCACCGGCGCGTCCCAGAGTTCGACCAGCTCGTCGGTCACGGCCGTGAGTGTGATCGAAAAGCCCTTCATGTCGAGTGAGGTCACGTAGGGGCCGACCAGGGATCGGGCGATCCGGATACCCCGCCCGTCCAGGTGGCGTCGGAGCTCGTGCGTTGCGATGTTCAGTTCGAGCCCGTGTGTGGCACCCAACCCGTTGACCACGGCCAGCACCGGGGCACCACGTTCGAGCCCGAGCGCGTCGATCAGGGGATCGGTCACACTCTCCACGAGTTCGGCTGCCTCGGTGGCGGCCCGGGTCTCGATGCCCCGCTCCCCGTGGATACCCACACCGAACTCGACCTCCCCCTCGTCGAGTTCGAACGAGCGGAGCCCGGACAGCGGGTTCACCGGGGCCTCGAACGCCACACCCAGGGTCGCGGAGCGGGAGACCACGTCCCGGCCCAGGTCACGTACTTCTGTCAGGGGTGCACCGGCAGTGGCTGCCGCTCCACAGACCTTCTCCACCACCACGACCGCGGCGGTCCCCCGACGCCCGGGTCCGGCCTCGTCCTCGCTCTCGGTCGCCAGGTCGTCGTCCACCAGGACCGTCTCCACACGATGTGTGCGGGACAGCAGGTCGGCGGCGATGGAAAAATTCAGGACATCACCGGTGTAGTTCTTCACAATGACAACTGTTCCCGCGCCACTGTCGGTGGCCTCGATCGCCGCACGTACCTGCAACGCGGTCGGGCTGGCGAACACATCGCCGGGTACGGCGGCGTCGAGCATGCCGGGCCCCACGAAACCGGTGTGCAGCGGCTCGTGCCCCGATCCCCCTCCGGAGATCAACGCCACTCGATCCCGTGCCGGGTCCGCCCTGGTGACGAAGGCCGGATCACGGTGGACCCGGACAAGATCGCCGTGTGCGGCCTCGAACCCCTCCAGAGCCTGACCCACCAGACTCTCCCGTGCGTTCATGACGAATCTGCTCATTCACCCCTCCTGCGCGGTGACACCGGGCTGCGACGACCCGGCACCATCGGTACGTGCCCCCTGTCCATGCCGCTTACGCTTGGCGCGGCGGGCACGACGCGCCCGTCGGACATCACGTGCCTCACGTGCCTCACGCTCACGGTTGGTGCGGTGGTCATCGACGATCTGGGCGATGAAGTCGGGGTGCATGGCAGGTCCCTTCGGAGTCCGTCCTCCACATCGGGAGCCGTCCTCCCGACCGACTCCAGACTTCTTCTGAGGCGCCTTGTCCCACCATCGGAAAAATGCCCTGGATCTGATGATCCCGCCCACCTCAGAGAGGCCTCAGAACCCCTCAGATGCTTGTGTGAGGGGCCTCAGAACCCCTCAGAGACGTCTTTTGGTCCTCTGAGTCCCCACACCACCCCGCTCATCGACGAGGAGAACGAAGTTGACCACTGACGACCCTTCCGACGCCGACTCCCCCACGGAGGACCTCGGCAACGTGCCCGGCCGTGGCTCCTGGGGCCATGCATCCGATCGGCCCACCTCCCTCTATCCCACCGTCGTCATGCGTGAACCCATGCCGGAAGCGCCCCAACGGCGCCGGATACCGGCCCGGCTCATCATCATGGCCTGGGTCACCCTGCTCATGGCCACGGTCCTGGCCCTGGTCAACCTCGTCACCTGGAGTGCGCTCACCGCCAAGGCCGACGAGCGTGTGGACCGCACACTTTCCCAGGAGATCGGTGAGTTCCAGGAGTTCGCCGAGGTCGGTGTGGACCCGAACACCGGACAACAGTTCACCGATGTGGCCGAACTCTTCCGGGTTCACCTGGAACATCGTTTCCCCGACAAGAGTCAGATCCTGTTCGGCTGGGTGGAAGAGGGATCGTCCACGCCCGGTGGAGTGAGTGCCCCCGGTAGTGAGACCGGGCAGAGCGAACGTGTCCGTCAGGGCCCGGAACCACTGCTGGACCTGTCCGCCGACCCCGAGGCGACCACGGCGATTCTCGACTCCCCCGACGCACGCGGCAGCCTGAACACCGCCGAGGGTCCCGTGGAGTGGGAAAAGATCAGGGTTCTACCGCCGGACGGGCAGGACGGCGCGCCCGGATGGTTCGTCGTCGGCCACTTCACAGCAGAGGACCGGGAGACGGTCACCTCCACGATGAGCACGGTCCTGCTGGTGAGTCTGAGCGGACTCGTCGTCGCGGTCACCGCCGCCTGGTGGGTGGCCGGACGCATCCTGCGTCCCGTGCGTCTGGTCCGACAAACCGCAGCGCACATCACCGAGGAGGACCTGACCCGGCGCATCGACGTCTCCGGCGGCCGTGACGACATCGCAGCCCTCGCCGAGCAGTTCAACAGCATGCTGGACCGGTTGGAGGGTGCCTTCGTCGAGCAGCGTCGGTTCGTCGACGACGCCGGGCACGAACTGCGCACCCCCATCACGATCGTGCGTGGTCACCTGGAACTCATGGGCGACTCTCCCCAGGAACGCCACGAGGTGATTCGTCTGGTCACCGACGAACTCGACCGCATGGGCCGTATCGTCGAGGACCTCATACTGCTGGCCAAGGCCCGACAACCCGACTTCGTCCACCTCCAGGAGGTGTCGTTGGCCGAACTGACCAGCGACATCGACGCCAAGCTGCGTGGACTCGGTGACCGTGCCTGGCGTCTGGAGTCCGTGGGAGAGCAGACGTGGCGACTCGACCCGCAGCGCATCACCCAGGCCATGGTGCAGCTGGCCGCGAACGCCGTCCGGCACACCGAACCCGGGGACACGGTCCGGGTGGGTTCCACTGTGCGTGACGGCGAGGCGTTGTTCTGGGTGACCGACCAAGGACCGGGGATCCCGCCGGAGGAACACGGGCGTGTCTTTGCACGTTTCTCCCGCGGCGACGAGACCACCAGGGGCACCTCGGGTGCCGGTCTCGGTCTGGCCATCGTCCGTGCCATCGCAGAGGGACACCGTGGCCGGGTGGACCTACGATCCGCACCGGGGGCGGGTTCCACGTTCACCCTTGTCATCCCCGCACCCATCTCCGGAAGGGAGCACGCGTGAGTCGAATCCTCATCGTCGAGGACGAGGAACGTATCGCGTCGTTCATCCGCAAGGGCCTGAACGCCAACGGGTTCACCACGACCGTCGTCGGCACCGGCAGTGAGGCGGTCGACCACGCGATCACCGGTGGTTTCGAACTCGTGCTCTTGGACCTCGGCCTGCCCGACACCGACGGGTTCGACGTACTGCGACGCATCCGTGGTTCTGGGGTGGACGTCCCGGTGGTGATCCTGACCGCACGTGACGGTCTTCGGGACACCGTCACGGGGCTGGAGACAGGTGCGGACGACTACGTCACCAAACCGTTTCGCTTCGAGGAGCTGTTGGCCCGGGTGCGGCTACGTATGCGCGGTGAACGCACGACGGACACCACGGTGCTGCACGCGGGTGAGCTGGCACTGAACCTGCGCACCCGCAGGGTGACCGTGGACGGTGACGACGTGGATCTGACTGCGCGTGAATTCGCTCTGCTGGAACTCCTGATGCGCCACCCCGGCCAGGTACTCACCCGGCAGCAGATGCTTTCCCACGTGTGGGGCTACGACCACGACCCGGGGTCGAACGTGGTGGACGTGTTCGTACGTGCCCTGCGCCGCAAGGTCGGTGCACATCACATCGAGACCGTGCGAGGCATGGGGTACCGGTTGACCGGTTGACCGGCCGGCCGGTCCGTCCGCGAGAACATGAATCTTTTCTCATGTCTTCCTCACGGGCGTTTCATCGTGTACCGCGAAGATCATCGTCATGATCTGGTTCGCGCTCGCGGTCGACCTGGCCGCGATCTCCGTCTTGTCGTACGCCCTCTACTTCCGCCGCCACGGTCGGCGGGACCTGGTGTTGGCATACGTCGCGCTCAACGTCGGGATCTTCGCAGTGGTGGCGATGCTGACCGCCGAGGAGGTCGGTCTCGCGGTCGGGTTCGGGCTGTTCGGGGTCCTGTCCATCCTGCGCCTGCGGTCGGACACCATCAGCCAGGGCGAGATCGGTTACTACTTCACCGCGATCGCACTGGGCCTGATCAACGCCGTGGCCGCACCCGCGCCGTGGACACTGTTGGGACTCAACGTGCTCCTGCTCGGCATCATGTACGTCGCCGACCATCCGGGGATCTTGGCCCGTAGTCAACGGCGCGTGGTCACCCTCGACGTCGTGCACGAGGATCCGATCGCGCTGCGCCAGGACCTGGCGGGCAGGTTGCGCGGACGTATTCGCCACGTGCACGTGATGGAGATCGACTACGTGCGTGATCTCATGGTCGTGGACGTGCGGTTCCAAGATCCGGAGCAGGGCCCTGTACCCACCCCACAACGCGTGCCCACCATCCCTCTGCCCACATGGCTGGGTGGCCGGTGAGCGTGATCCCGTTGGACCTGGAGTCACTGCGTCCTTTGTCCCTCGCCGAGATCAACGAACGCGCCACGCTGGTCACCCGTACGTGCCGCAAGTACCTGGTACCGACCGAGACGGTGACGGAGCTGTTCGCAGGTGCCGAGGAACGTTTTGGAGCACTGTCCATCGAGGGCCGTAGATCTTTGCGGTATTCGTCGACCTATTTCGACACCCCGGACCTGCGGACCTTCCGGGATCACCGTCAGGGTCGGCGCCTGCGGTTCAAGGCGCGCGTGCGCACCTATCTGGACACCGACACGCGCATGTTCGAGGTCAAGCTCAAGGAGAGGCGTGGCATCACCGACAAGGTGCGTGTACCGCACGACGCTCTTCCCGAACAGATGTCCCCGCGGGCTCGAACGTTCCTGGAGGATTCGCTGGGTTCCTACGGCCTACGCCCCCCGGATGTCCTGGTGCCCAGCGCGGTGATCGACTACCGACGCTCCACCGTTGTGGCCTTGACCGGTGAGGAGCGCATCACCGTGGACACCGCACTCGTCGGCCGCCGAGGCCGATGGTGTGTCGGCATGCGTCCGGACATGGCCCTTGTGGAGATCAAGACCCGCGGCGGTCTCACCGCCACGGAGCGGCGCTTGCACGAACACGGTTTTCGGAAGGTCACTTTCAGCAAGTACGGCGCCGTGATCGCGGCGTTGGAGCCGCACATGCGCGGTAACCGTTGGCACCGGACGGCACTGAAATGCCTGGAGTCTCCTCTGCCGCTCCCCTCCGGGCGAGCCCCGGAGGGGAGGGAGAATCACCGGGTCGAGACGTACACACGACCCCGGTGAAGGGTTTCACGTGAAACTCTTCACCCTTGTCCGAAACCCTCTCAGAGGTTTCCCGGGCCGACGCCATCGGTCACGAGGTCGGGGATGTCCTCGGGGGCGTCGAGGTTGTAGTCGTAGGGGATGGACTCGACGTCGCCGCCACCGGTCTCGGGCTCACCCGAGTCGTCGAAGACGTTGTTGTCCGCCTCGATCGCACCGATGTCGGAGTCGGCGTAACCCGTGTGCGTCGGGTGGTCGACCTCCTCGAAGTAGTTGCCTTCGACCAGGACACCACCGCCCATGGTGGAGGCCACGCCGTACTCGGCGTTGTCCCGGTAGTAGTTGTTGAACACGTGCACCGGGTTGCCGTATCGCACACGCGGGTGACGGGTGTTGGTGCCGTCGAAGTAGTTGTGGTGGTAGGTCACCCGCAGGTGTCCTTGGTCTTCGGTGTGCCCGTCGCTGTGTCCGATCAACGACGTCTTGTTGTGGTCGAAGAAGTGGTTCCAGGAGACCGTCACGTAGTCGGACTCGCGCTTGATGTCGACCGTGCCGTCGTAACCGTTGGTGAAGCTGTTGTGGTCGACCCAGACGTTGGTCGATCCCTCCTCGACGTTGATGGCGTCGTCGTCCCAATCGGCGAAGGCGATGTTACGGATGATGACGTTGTCGACACCGCTGAGGTTGAGCCCACCTCCGGTGATCTCGGCATCGTCCAGACCGATGATCGTGGTGTCCGAGGCGACCTGGTTCATGCCGGACAGCTCGATGGTCCCGTCGATCTCGATGGTCAGGGGGGCATCGTCCTCCAGGGCGTCGAGGAGACCGTCCTCGTCGTCGACGGTGACGGTGTCTCCGTCGGCACCTCCGGTGGTTCCGCCGTTCTCGGAGGCCCAGCCGATCGGCCCGTCCTGGGTGGGTGCGGGGTCCTGAGAGCCGACGGATTCGGCGTTTTCGGTGTCACTGGGAAGAGCCTGCAGCCCCAGGGCCAAAGCACCGGCACCGGCTGCCGCGGCGATGATCACTGGGGTGGTTCGGCTTCGTTTCGTCTGCTTCGTCTTGCGCATGGTGTCCTCTCCTCGGAGGGGCTCGGAGATGAAGAAAGCGCTTTCCGATGGACAGGAACCTACGACCCCTGCTTTTCGGTGTCAACCGTCCCTCTGCGTACAACTTCACTCACGCTCCGAGTTTCCGCGCACGAGGGGAACATTTGCCCTGAGAGTGCGGCATGCCCTCACAGAAGGGCACATTCGTGTTTTCGCAGAAAAAGTACCGGGACCCACTTGTTGCCAAGTACCCGAAGGGCGTTTAGGTAAGCGCTTGCCTAGGTGGATGGTCCCAACACTCGGTGACCCACGGCGATCACACAGAGTCCGTGAAACGGTGGTCCCGGCCTCTATCGACCGACCGAGGATCGCAGATCCACACGGCGCAGAAGCTGGGCGTTGAGCGCCACGATGATCGTGGACAGACTCATCAACACCGCACCGACGGCCGGGGCCAGCACGAACCCCACGGGGGCGAGAACACCCGCGGCCAGCGGAACCGCGACAATGTTGTACCCGGCCGCCCAAGCCAAGTTCTGGACCATCTTGCGGTACCCCGCCCGGGACAACGTACGCACCGAGAGCACCCCGCGTGGATCGTCCGAGGCAAGCACCACCCCCGCGGACTCGATCGCCACGTCGGTCCCGGCCCCGATGGCGATCCCCACGTCCGCACGAGCCAGGGCAGGGGCGTCGTTGACACCGTCACCGACCATCGCCACCCGAAGTCCACGTGACTGTAGATCCCTGACCACCGCGTCCTTCTCGTCCGGAAGGACCTGCGCGAAGACCTCGTTCAGCCCGAGCTGATCGGCCACCGTGTCGGCCACATCACGAGAGTCCCCGGTGACCATCGCCACCCGGACCCCCTGATCACGCAACTGTCGAACGACTGCGGCCGACTCGGGACGGACCTCGTCGGCCAAGGACACCGCACCGACCACCACACCGTCGTCGACCACATGCAGAACGGTCGCCCCACGTCCACGCCACGTGTCGGTGCGCTCGGCCAGGTCCGCGGGTTCACCGATCCCCAGTGACTCCAGCAGAGAAGGGCCACCCACGTGCACGGTACGCCCGTCCACCGACGCACGGACCCCCCGTCCGGGCAGCGACCTGAAGTCCGACGCAGCAGACACCCCTTCCACCTGCTCGGCGGAGCGGGTGATGGCACGGGCCACGGGGTGCTCGGAATCGGCCTCCACCGCCCCGGCCAGAGCCAGGACGTGCTCCGTGGACTCCCCCTCGACGGCCGCTGTGTCGACGACGGTGTGCTCTCCCTTGGTGAGCGTGCCGGTCTTGTCGAAGAGCACTGTGTCCACCAGGCGGACACGTTCCAACGCCAGCCGGTCCTTGACCAGGATCCCGTTGCGCGCAGACATGGTCGTGGAGATCGCGATGACCAGAGGAATGGCCAGACCCAGTGCGTGTGGACAGGCGATGACCAGGACCGTGACGGTACGTTCCACGGCCTCGCCGGGCTGCCCGAGCAGAGCCCACACAACGGCGGTGATCAACGCCGCCGACAACGCGAACCAGAACAGCATCGCCGCGGCCCGGTCGGCGAGCGCCTGGGACCGCGAACGTGACTCCTGTGCGTCGCTGACCAAGCGTTGGATCCCGGCCAGAGTGGTGTTGTCCCCGACGGCGTCCACACGTACACGCACAGCGGAATCGGTGGCCACGGTGCCCGCAACCACACGATCGTCCGCCTCCCGGGTGACGGTGCGCGACTCACCGGTGATCATCGACTCGTCGAAGGCGGCACGGCCGCTGATGATGGTGCCGTCGGCGGGCACCCATCCACCGGAACGCACAAGAACGGTGTCACCCACCCTCAGGTCGGCGACCTCGACCTCGGTCACCCGGCCGTCGTCGCCCACCCGTTCGGCCAGGTCGGGAAGTAGTTCGGCCAGGGCCTCCAGCGCCCCCGATGCCTGCCCGAGCGCGCGCATCTCCAGCCAGTGCCCGAGCAGCATGACCACGATCAGCAGGACCAGTTCCCACCAGAAGTCGAGTGCGGGTCCGACCACCCCGAGGGTGGCCAACAGACTGGACCCGAAGGCAACCGTGATCGCCATCGCGACGAGCGTCATCATCCCGGGCCGCAGATCCCGGACCTCCGGGAGAAGACCGGTGAGGAACGGCCAACCGCCGTAGAGGAAGACCACGGTGCCCAGGACCGGCGGGATCCAGGTCAACGGATCGGGAACGTGGTAACCGAACCACCCGGAAACCATGTGGCTGGTGAACACCACCGGAAGAGCCAGCAGCAGGCTCCACCAGAACCGGGACCGAAACATCGCGGCGTGATCACCGTGATCGTGCCCATGGCCACCGTGCCCGTGCTGCCCGTGGCCGCCGTTCCCGTGCTGTTGTCCGTGCTCGTGTTCGTGCCGGGATGTGGTCGTCTCCCCGTGCTCACCGACGTCCATACCTTGTGTCCCTCCTCCTGACGGCCGAGGCACGCTCACGGTCGGCTACTGGAGTGGCCCCTTACGGCCGTACCACGGCCACCACTCCACGGTGCGCCCGTGCGGAATCATCCGATCCAACCGGACCGTCAGGCGTAGTGCCAACCCACCAGCGACCATGCCCGTCACCAGATCGGAGAACCAGTGGAAGTGGAGATAAATCGAAACCGCCGACTGCAACAGCGCGATACCGACGATGCAAAAGGCCAGGCGGCGGATGATGTGGGGCCGAGCGGCGCCGAACCGGATGATGAGGAACAACACCAGACCGTAGATGAGGATGGCGTTGGCCCCGTGCCCCGAAGGGAAGGCGACGTTCCCCGGTCCTTCGAAGAATTCCGGGGTGTAGTACTTGGCATGGCCCCGGTTGATCGCCAACTTCATGATCGAGACCAGCGACATCATGCCCACGACCCCCACCGCACCCAGCACGATGGGGCGCCAACTTCGATGCCAGTAGGCCAGTTGCAGAGCCACCACGCCGAGCACCGGAAGCGCCACATAACGGGAGGCCACGTTGTCCGGCCAGTAGATCAACGGCTCGCGGAGCACTTCCCAGTACGGGCGGTGGATCTCGTTGAGGAAGTTGTCGACCGGGTGTAAAGGACCCGCGCCCAGCATCGTCATCATGATGAGGGCCACGGCCAGCATGATGGCGATGCGGTCCGAGGCGAGTCCCCACGCGATCTCGCTCACGCTCGGCCACTTGA
Source organism: Candidatus Nocardiopsis merdipullorum (assembly GCA_019115445.1). Lineage (GTDB taxonomy): Bacteria > Actinomycetota > Actinomycetes > Streptosporangiales > Streptosporangiaceae > Nocardiopsis > Nocardiopsis merdipullorum. The sequence goes on along the minus strand of DXDP01000290.1, from coordinate 5,699 downwards.
CCGCGCGCACGGCGGGAGGTCCGGGGGCGAACTCCGTGGTCCGCACAACCGGTATGGGGCCGCTGTAGGGCCCGGGAGCGGGCGTCCGCCTCTGCCCGTCGTGTGGTGTCGTCGTTGGGTGGGACCGTGTGTGCCGGATCCACGAAGAGTCCGTCATGTGCTCAGAGCTGTCTCACACGTCGTGGCCGGCCTGTGCACAAGCCTGTGGGAGACGAGGCGGGCCATTGTTGTCAATACTGATCCGACGTTCCTCAGGGACGATTCGGGGAGGGACACATCAGGTCCCCTGTCACCCCGTTCGACGGCCGAGCCTTCGGATCGGTTCACTCTTCGGTGTCCGGCCACTGAGCAGGTTCGGCGTCCGAGGAAGCCCTGTCACTGGAACAGCGCCGTCATCGTTATCGGTTGCTTCGGGCACTCCCACCGGGCCCTCAGCCGTTGCGTTGGTCACGTTCCGCACGGCTTTGTGTGGATACTGTGGATATTGCGACAGACGAGCCTACCTCGCACTCTTCTGTGAAGAGGGAGGCGGTGGGGCCCATCCGTCACATCGGACTGTGCCCGAAGATGCCGGGACGGCCCACCACACCCGACTCGTACGCTATGCATTCGTGACCACCCCGTGAGAACTCCGAGTCCTGCGGTCCGACCGACCGAGGCATGTGTGGCACCCTTCAAGGAGCTTGTACGACCCTGAGCAGAGTGGCCCTCGCGTGTACGTGAGGCCCCGAAACAGAAGGGCCCTGGATGGTCGACCTCCCACGATTGCCGGACGACCCCTCGAAGCTGGCCCGTGAGCCGCTGAGGGAGCAGATCCGGCAGGTACTGGTCGAGGGTCTGCTGTCCGGCCGGTGGAAACCCGGCGAACGGATCGTCGAACGCCGTATCGCCACCGAACTCAAGGTGAGCCAGGCCCCGGTCCGGGAGGCGCTTCGCGAACTGGAGAGCTTGCGACTGATCGAGACCGTCCCGAACAAAGGGGCACGCGTACGGGACTTCGGGGTCGAAGACATGGCGGAGATCTACCCCGTGCGTGCCGGTCTGGAGCTGGTCGCCGCGCAACTGGCGGCCACGACCCTGGCGGAGGACCCCTCACCCCTGGAACGCGAGGTGGAGGCTCTGCAACGTGCCACTGCCCGGGGGGACGTCGATGAGCAGATCCGGCACAGCGTGGAGTTCCACCGGGAAGTGGTCAAGGCCGCCAACAACAGTGTCCTGTTGCACACGTGGGAATCCCTGGGCGTGGAGGTCTGGACGGCACTCTCCATGCGCTGGTTGGACATGGAGCTGCACGCCAAGGCGGCCGACCACGCCCGGATCGCCCGCGCCTTCCGTGAAAAGGATCCGGGGGTCGGGCAGATGCTCAGTGACCATGTGCTCAACTACGTGGAGGCGGCGTTGAAGTCGCACAAGAGCATCCACTGAAGCCGCTCTCGAAGGGGACCTCGGAAAAATATCCCTGAGTCGCCCGGTCACCCCCAAGTTTCGGGTATGTACCTTAAGGTGGCATTGATCGATCATCGATCAGAAAGTAGAGTATGCGCGACGCACGTCACACCGCGTGTACGTGTCGGGTCCAGGGCCTTGTCCGTCCGGCCGGAGAACCAACCCCGAAAACCCGACACTGCCACGTCACACCACGTGTGCATAGGGCCCCTCGGACCGGGAAGCAATGCGGTCAGGGTCTTGCGCGACAACTACAAACGAACTTTGCACGCGTTTCGCGTCGGGAAAGAACAGCCACACCTCTCACGACGCGTCCGCACCAGCCACACGACGTCGTCGCCTCATGAGCCGAGGCGACGACGCATGCCATGGCAGCGCCCGACAGCGCACCATGGCAGGCCTCGCCCTTCCGGCTCACAAGCCGGAAGGGCGGGCCTTCTCGTACGAAGAAAGGCACACCATGGCTGACACGGCCAAGCCGAAAAGCGGCTCCGCCAGGTCCTCCGGGTCCAAACGGCGCAGCCGTAAGGACACCTCCCACGACCTGAGCAAGGAGAACAAGGACACCCTCCTCGACTACTACCGGAGGATGCTCTACATCCGTCGGTTCGAGGAGCGCACCTCGCAGGCCTACACCCAGGCCCGTATCGGCGGCTACTGCCACCTCAACCTCGGCGAGGAGGCCACGGTCGTCGGTCTGATGTCGGCCCTGCGCGAGACCGACTACCTCTTCACGAACTACCGCGACCACGGGTACGCGATCGAAAAGGGCATGGACCCCAAACGTGTCATGGCCGAGCTCTACGGGCGCGTGGACGGCGTCGCCAAGGGGTGGGGCGGCTCCATGCACATGTACGACACCGAGACCCGGCTGCTCGGCGGGTACGGCATCGTCGGCGGACAGTTGCCGCTGGCCACCGGCGCCGCCATGGCCGTGACCTACAAGGGCGGTGACGAGGTCGTCATGTGCCAGATGGGCGACGGCACCACCAACATCGGCGCCTGGCACGAGTCGTTGAACATCGCCAAACTGTGGAACCTGCCCGTCGTGTTCGTGGTGATCAACAACTTCACCGGTATGGGCACCACCGTCGAGCGCTCCTCGGCCGAACCCGACCTGTACAAACGTGGCTCCGCCTTCCGTATCGAGGGCGAACGTGTGGACGGACGTGACGTCCTGGCGGTTCGGGACACCACCACCAAGCTGGTCGAGCGCGCCCGCAAGGAGCAGACACCGTTCCTGCTGGAGGCGTGGAGCCAGCGGATGAAGGGCCACTCCGTCGTGGACCCGGCCAAGTACCGCACCCAGGAACAGGTCGAAGAGGCCCGGGCCGACGAGAACGACCCGATCGCCATCTTCGACGCCAAGCTCACCAAGGCCGGGATCCTCACCGACGAGATCCGTGACGAGATCGCCGCATCGATCAAGGAGAGCGTCGCGGAAGCAGCCGACTTCGCGGAGAACAGCCCGCACCCGGATGTTTCGACGCTCTTCGACTACACGTACGCCACCCCGGTGCCCAACGAGTCGCGGCGCATGCCCGCCGACCCGGTGTTCGCGGAGTAGGAGAAAGAACGAACACATGTCTGTGATCACTTACCGCCAGGCTCTGCGGGACACTCTGCGCGCCGAGATGCTCCGCGACGAGAACGTCCTCGTCATGGGCGAGGAGATCGGCGTCTTCGAGGGCTCCTACAAGATCACCGAGGGTCTCCTCAAAGAATTCGGCCCCAAGAGGGTCAGGGACACCCCGATCGCCGAGGAAGGCTTCGTCGGCGCGGCCGTCGGAGCCGCCATGCTCGGTCTGCGCCCGGTCGTCGAGATCATGACGATCAACTTCTCGCTGCTGGCCGTCGACCAGATCGTCAACCACGCCGCCAAGATCTACGGCATGTTCGGGGGCCAGACCAGTGTGCCCATGGTCATCCGTACCCCCGGTGGTGGCGGACAGCAGCTCGGTGCGACCCACTCGCAGAACATCGAACTGTTCTACTCCTTCATCCCCGGTCTCAAGGTGATGGCCCCCAGCACCCCGGCCGAAGCCTCGTCCATGCTGCGAGCCGCAGTCCGCGACGACGACCCGGTCCTGTTCCTGGAGAACCTGGGTCTGTACAACACCAAGGGCGAGGTCGCCGACGATTACGCCGAACCGGAGAACGACGACATCGCCACGATCGGCCGTGCAGCCGTCACCCGAGAGGGCAGCGACGTCACCCTCATCGGATACTCCCGGATGGCGGTGACCGCCCACCAGGTGGCTGAACAACTCGCCGAGGAGGACATCAGCGTCGAAGTCGTCGACCTGCGTAGCCTTCGCCCCCTTGACCGGCAGACCTTCGTCGACTCGGTGAAGAAGACCAACTGCGCGGTGATCTGCGAGGACGACTGGCTCACCTACGGCATCGGTGCGGAGATCGCCGCCTCCATCCAGGAGGGTGCGTTCGACTACCTGGATGCCCCGGTCCGTCGGGTCGCCATGGCAGAGGTCCCCATGCCGTACGCGAAACCGCTGGAGTCCGCGGCACTGCCGTCGGTCGAATCGATCAGCACTGCCATCAAGGAGACCCTGAGTGCCGTCGGCAAACGGGTTGGGTAGGGAGTACCAATGAGCGAGATCCACATGCCGCGCCTCTCCGACACCATGGAGGAGGGGGTCATCAGCTCCTGGGTGAAGAACGTCGGCGACAAGGTCTCCGCCGGAGACATCCTGGTCGAGATCGAGACCGACAAGGCCGTCATGGAGTACGAGTCCTACGAGGACGGCTACCTCGTCAAGCAGACGGCCTCCGAGGGTGAGACCGTTCCGATCGGTGAGGTCATCGGCATCCTCGGGGATTCTCCGGATGCCGTGCCCGAGGACACAGGGGCAGGTGCTCCCCCCGAGGACAAGGGTGAGGACAAGGCCGAGGAGAAACCCGAGGGCAAACCCGAGGAGAAGGCCCCGGAGCCTGCTCCCGCCCAGGAGGCGAGCCCCGCCCCGGCCGCCGTCGACGGGCCGCGTCCGCGTACCTCTCCCCTGGCCCGCCGGTTGGCCAAGGAGTACGGTCTCGACATCACCAAGATCCAGGGCTCGGGCCCCAAGGGCAGGGTTGTGCGTGCCGACGTCGAGTCCGCCGCCGAGAAGGGTGAGGCCACTCGGGAGGAAGTCGTCCCGGCCGCCGAGGAAACTCGTCCCGCCGCGGCTCAGGCGCAGACGGTCCCGGCCTACGACGACGGCCGTGACTCCGAGGAGCTCAAGACCAGCAATGTGCGCAGGGTCATCGCGCGTCGCCTGGCCGAGAGCAAGCAGACGGTGCCGCACTTCTACCTGCGCCGTACCATCGACGCCGAGGCTCTCAAGGCCTTCCGCGCACAGATCAACGAGCAGCTTTCCTCCACCGGTGTGAAGGTCAGCTTCAACGATCTGATCGTCAAGGCCTGTGCGACCGCGCTCAAGCTGCACCCTGCGGTGAACACCTCCTGGGTGGACGACACACTGGTCCAGCACCATCGGATCAATGTCGGTGTGGCCGTGGCCGTGGAGGCCGGGCTGGTCGTGCCGGTGCTGCACGACACCGACAAGGCGACGTTGTCGGACATCGCCACCGACATGCGTGAGTTGGCGGGCAAGGCGCGCGACAACAAGCTCAAGCCGCAGGAGATGAGCGGTGGGACGTTCAGCGTGTCCAACCTGGGCATGTTCGGCGTGGACAGTTTCTCGGCGGTGATCAACCCGCCGGAGGCGGCGATCCTGGCCATCGGTGCGATGCGTCCGGAGGTCGTGCCCGTGGACGGTGAGCCCGCCGTGCGCAACCGCATTGCCCTGGAACTTTCCGTGGACCATCGTGCCGTGGACGGTGCCGTGGGTGCCGCATTCTTCAAGGAGCTCGCGGAGATCCTCGAGGAGCCCATGCGAATCATCTTGTGAGCACAGAGCCTGCGAGGTTGCTCGGACGCCCCGGCCGGGAAGTTTTCCGGCCGGGGCGTTCGCTGTCCGGTGATCACCGCGTCAAGGATGCGGGTGCTCACAACTTTGCTGCGGGGATCGGCAGCGGGTTGGTGCTGGGCCCGGCACCACTGCCGCCCGGTCCAGGTGCGTGGCCAAGGCAGGGGGCGGTTCGTGTGTGAAACCCACCGGTCCGGTGTCCTGATGTTCATCCTTTCCGCATATGCTTTCGTATCGGTGTGCCGGTCGGTGCGATGTTTTTGGTTTTCGCCCCACGGCACGGGTGCTCACTGTTATTTCACTCGGAGAGAGGGTACCGACCCAGAA
>DXDP01000289.1 GCA_019115445.1 Candidatus Nocardiopsis merdipullorum | reverse complement strand
GTGGACCCACTCCACACCATCCCCCACCACAAGACCGACCATCGCACAGGTGGTCACAGCCCCCTCACCCCCCGGACAGAACACATCCATGCCAGCACGAAAAGCCCTGACCACGCAGGCGATCATCGCCGCCCTCACCCTCACCCTCACCTCCTGCGGGAGCACCAGCGAGGCCGACGAGGAAAACGGTGAATCCTTCACCTTCGGACTCCTCTACCCCCAGACAGGGAGCCTTGCCTTCCTCGGCCCACAGCAACTCGCATCCGCCGAGTACGCGATCGCCGACATCAACGAGGCCGGCGGCATCCTGGGCACCGAGGTCCCCGACATCATCCAGGCCGACGAGGTCGGTGAGAGCGGACAGGCCAACGACGCGGCCAACAACCTGGTCGCCGACGAGGTCAACGCCGTCATCGGCGCCGCGGCCTCCGGCATGACCCAAGCCGTCTACGGCACCATCACCGGTGCCGAGACCGTCCAGTGCTCCGGCTCCAACACTGCACCGGAACTCACCGACATCGACGACGGCGGCTACTTCTTCCGCACCGCACCCAGCGACCTCATGGCAGGCCCCGTCCTGGCCCAACAGATCGTCGACGACGGCCATCGAACCGTCGCCTTGGCCGCACGCGCCGACGACTACGGCTCCGGTTACCTTCACGCCGTTCAGGACGAGCTCGAGGCCCACGGTGTCCAGGTCGTACTCAGCGAGGCCTACGACCCGGACACAGCCAACTTCGGCGCCGTCGTCGAAGATCTCAACGACTCACACGCCGACGCAGTCACCCTCATCTCCTTCGAGGAGGGAACCCAGCTCCTCGCCGCACTCCTCGAAGGAGGGACCGAGGGCGACCAGATCTACGTCACCGACGGCCTCAACGACCCCGAGCTGGGTTCCACCGTCAGCGACGACCCCACGCTCATCACCGGTGCCACCGGTGTGGCCCCCAGCGCCGACAACCCCGACTTCAACGAAGGACTCACCGAATTCGCACCTGATCTGGAGGCCCTCCAGTACGCCCCACACATCTACGACTGCTTCATCTCGATCGCGCTGGCCGCCGAATCCGCAGAATCGGTCGAACCGACCGAGTACGTCTCCCACCTGGCCGACGTCAGCCGCCCCGAAGGCACCGAGTGCACCACCTTCGCCGAATGCCGTGACCTGCTCGGCAACGGCCAGGACATCGACTACCAGGGCGCCAGCGGCGACATCGACTTCGACGACAACGGCGACCCCACCTCCGCCACCTTCGAAGTCTTCCACTTCGGCGACGACGGCTACGAAATCCTCGAATACATCGACTACGCCACCACGGAATGACCCCTGAGCACATCAAGGGGGTACGGGATCAGCTGTCCCGTACCCCCTTTGCTCACACATCCACCCGGCCACACAAAAGCCACACACGACAGGGACGGCCCCACGAGCCACGTCCCCCACGCACACCGACAATCAACCCTTGGCGAGCGTTCCCAGGTACAACTCGATCACATTCGGATCGTTCAACAGATCCGCACCCGTTCCCGAATACGCGTTACGGCCCTGGTCCAGCACATAACCCCGGTCACAGATCTGCAGGCAACGACGGGCATTCTGCTCCACCATCACCACCGAAACACCCGTGGAGTTGACCTCCTTGACCCTTTGGAAGACCTCCTCCTGGTAGATCGGGGACAGACCCGCCGTCGGCTCGTCCAGCAACAACACCGAAGGATCCATCATCAACGCCCGGCCCATGGCCACCATCTGACGTTCACCACCCGAGAGCGACCCGGCCTTGGCCTTACGACGATCCGCCAGCAACGGGAACAACTCCGCGACCACGGCGAAACGCTCTGTGAACCTCTGGGGCCGCAAGAACGCCCCCATCTGAAGGTTCTCCTCGATCGTCAACGACGGGAACACATTCTGCGTCTGGGGCACATACCCCACACCCCGCTCCACCAGAGCGTGCGCGGGCAACTCCGCGATGTTCCTCGCCCGAAGAGACAACTCGCCCCCACGCACCGGGATCAGCCCGAAGATCGTCTTGATCAACGTCGACTTACCCGCACCGTTCGGGCCGATGATCGCCACGACCTCACCCTCGGTGAGAGTGAGCGTGCACCCGTTCAGGATGTTCACCCCGGGCACATACCCGGCGACCATGTCCTTGGCCAACATCAGGTAGTCCTCCGGACCACCCACCTCCACGGCCTCCGCCCGAGCCTGCTCCAAAACCTCCTCACGCTGCTCCTGGGCGACAACGGCCTCCTCCGCTTCCAGGGGCAGTTCCTCCGGGTCGGGCCGCAGGCCCCCGTTCTCACTCATCGGTACCCTCCTGCGCCCCGGCCACGTCATCTTCCTGGGCCCCCAGGTAGGCATCGATGACCTGCTTGTTGGACGCGATGGCCGCCGGGGTTCCCTCGGCGATCACCTGCCCCTGCGCCAGCACCACGATCCAGTCGCTGACATCCATGATCACGTCCATGTCGTGCTCGACGAACAGGACCGTCTTGCCCTCTTCACGCAACGACGTGATGTGCCCCAGCAACGACTGCACCAACGCCGGGTTCACCCCCGCCATCGGTTCGTCCAACATGATCATGCCCGGATCGGTCATCAACGCACGTGCCATCTCCAGCAGCTTGCGCTGTCCTCCCGACAGCGACCCCGCCATGTCGTTGCGCTTGTCGAGCAACCGGAACCGCTCCAACAGGCTCAACGCACGCTCTGTGTTGGACTGCTCCTCACGGCTCCACACCGGGCGCAGCAACGAGCCCAACATCCGCTCACCGAACTGCTTCTGCGCGCCCAACAACATGTTGTCGAGCACCGTCATCCGGGTCAGCGCCTTGGTCAACTGGAAGGTACGCACCATCCCCGCCCGGGCCACCTTGTGACCACTTCGGCCGCTGATCGGTGTCCCCTCGTAGGTCCACCGACCACGATCCACCCGGTCGAACCCCGTCAACAGGTTGAACAACGTCGACTTACCCGCACCGTTGGGACCGATCAACGCCGTGATCGTCCCCCGCTGCACCTCCAGGTGATCGACATCCACTGCGGTGAGACCACCGAACGAACGCCGCACCGAATCCACGACCAGGACCGGGTCGGGCTTGGCCACACCCGGTGACGCCTCGACCCCGGCCATCCGGTCCGGCGCCGCGACCCCGGAGACCTTCTTCTCGTCACTTGACATTGATCAGCATCTCCCTGCGGTCGCCGACGATGCCCTGCGGGCGGAAGACGATCAACAACACCAGCATCACACCCACGAACGCCAACTGGATCGCACCGTAGTCCGGACCCGACAGGAACGGCAGGTAACCCAGACTGCCCAGACCCTTCAAGAACCCGTCGGTGAAGTTCATCAGGAACCAGAACACGACCGAACCGAGAATCGGACCCAGCACACGACCGGCACCACCCAACAGCAAGATCACCCACAGGAAGAACGTCACCTGCGGCTTGAACTGATCCGGGTTGATCGACCCCTGATGCATCGCCATCATGCACCCGGCCAACGCACCGAACAGGCCACCGAGCACCAGCGCCTGCATCTTGTACGCGAACACGTTCTTACCCAGGCTGCGCGCGGCGTCCTCGTCCTCACGGATGCCCTTGATCACACGCCCCCAGGGGCTGTGGATGAGCAACCAGAGCAGCAGCGACACCAACGCCACCAGGCCCCACGTCGACACCATCACCCACAGGTGCGTACCACTGAAGGTGAACGCCCCGTACCCGTAACGCTGCCCGGTCTCGAACGGGTTGAGCGTCTGAAAGTCCCCGGACAGGTTCTGCAGCCCGTACACACCCTTGGTCAACGGCTCGGCGAACCCGGCCCGGTAGACCAGGCGCAGCACCTCCGCCGCCGCGATCGTGGTGATGGCAAGGTAGTCCTCCCGCAACCGCAGCGTCGGAATACCCAGCAGCAGCGCCAACACCACCGCACAGCCCAGGCCGACCAGGAAGCCGACCGCCAACGGCAGCTCGAAGACCCCCACGCTGATACCGACGCCATAAGCACCCACCAGCATGAACCCGACCTGACCGAAGTTCAGCAGACCGGTGTATCCGAAATGCATGTTGAGGCCGACTGCCGCCAACGCGTAGATCGCCGCGATCGGTCCGACCGCGGTCCGGGCGGCCTCGGCGAGGATCGTCAGAATATCCATCGTCTATCTCTCCTAGCCGACCCGCTCGCGCCGACCGAGCAGCCCCTGAGGCCTGAACAGCAACATGAGAACCATCAGGGCCAGAGCCCACGCTTCCATGAGCTGCGACGGGAACCACAGGGTGGACAACATCGACACCAGGCCCACGGCAAGACCACCGACCATCGCCCCATATGCCGTGCCCAGACCACCGAGGATCACAGCGGCAAACATCAGCAGCAACAGACGGAACCCCATCTCGTAGTCCACGACCTGGTTCAGTCCGAAGAGCACACCGCCCAGCGAGGCCAGCCCCCCACCCAGGAACCACACGTACAGCGTCACCCGGTCCACATCGATACCCGACGACTCCGACAGGTCTCGGTTGTCGGACACCGCCCGCATCGCCGTACCGATACGCGTGAACTGCAACAGACAGGCCACCAGGACCAGCACCACGATCGCCACGACCATGATCACCAGGTCACGCGGGGGCAACGAAACCGGCCCGAAGTGCACCAACTCCTGCACCTGATAACCCGAGTACCGAACCCGGTTGGCGCCGAGGAGCACCAAAATCACGTGCCGCAATATCAGAGCCAGACCGATCGAGACGATGAACATCTGGATCATGGCCACATTGCGTCGACGCAGCGGACGCCACAGATAGCGTTCCAACGTGCCACCCAGCACCGCACCCATCAGCACGGCCACGGCGGCCGACGCCCACAGCGGGACCCGCCACTCCAGGGAGTCGCCCGCCATGCCCAGGACCGTGGCCAGCACGATGCCCACCACGATCGACGACCATTGCAGTGCGAGCAGCACGACCGGTGCGAGCTTGTTCTCCAGGAAGGCACCCAGCAGGATCGCCGCCCCCAGACCGGCGAAGATCGCCAGGAGGGAGTTGCCCAGGCCGGCAGCCCCTGTGCTGAAGAGCAACGCCATCATCGCGCCGAAGGTGACCATGTCACCGTGCGCGAAGTTGATGAGCTTGGTGGTCCCGAAGATCAGCGACAGGCCGATCGCGGAGATCGCGATGACCAGTCCGAAGAGGAGACCCACGACCGTGAGTTGCGCAAAACGCTCACCGAAACCACCGCTGACCCCCTCGACCTGTAGGGACTCGTCGTCGGCCGCGGCTTCCTCGTCCTCCTGGTCCTCCTCGGTCGCGGGGTCGTCGGGGGAAGGAGAGTCCGTCTCGCTCTCGTTCTCCGCGGCGGTCTGCGCGTCGTCCAGGACGATGAGCACACGCTGTGCTCCGTTTTCCACCTCGACCTCTGCCTCACCGTCCACGACGAGTTGCGTCTCACGAACGGTGTAGGCGTCGGGCAGGGACCCCTGATCCACCACCAAGCGGTAGGTACCCGGTCCGGGTACCTCTACTTCCCAATCTCCATCAGAGTCGGTTTCGCTCGTTCCGACCTCGTCGTCGCCGTCGAACACGGTGACCTGGATGCCTTCGACACCCTGGTCCCGGTCGTCCGGCTGACCGATCTGGCCCATCAGCGACTCACCGCCCTGTTCGTCCGCCGTGGCTACCGGCCCGGGAATCACCAGGATGGCGGTGATCAGGGCAAGCAACACGGTCACGAGGCGTGTGCGCACGCGCGCTCCTTGCGCATCTGAAGTGTGCAGGCATGAATATGGGCATTCACACCTGTTATTCCTAAGCTGTTCGGTGCGGTGAGTTTAGCCCGGTTTAGGCCAATCCTTCAGCGTTGCTAAAGCCACGTGACCCAACCGTCACCCCATTGTGCGCAAAAGAGATGCAACCGGCACCCAGACCGTGTTGACGTTGAACATCCGAGCTTCCAACGCCCTGTGCACATGACTATCTGTACAACGCACATCACGCACCGATCGGGTGAGAGGAATCACCGCCCCACCGAGACCGCCGCACGTCGGACGGAAGTGACTCACCCCGACCGCACAGAAGCGGTCGAGTCGATCAACTCTGCTGACCCCCGAGTGTTTCGACGACGGTCTCGGCGACCTTGCGCATGGTCAGTCTGCGGTCCATGGAGTTCTTCTGGACCCACCGGAAGGCCTCGGACTCACTCATCCCGTGTCGGCTCTGCAACAGTCCTTTGGCCTGTTCCACGAGCTTGCGTGTCTCCAGGCGCTCTTGGAGGCTGCTCACCTCGGTCTCCAGCGCGGCCAACTCGGCGTAGCGGGAGGTGGCCATCTCGATGGCCGGTGCCAGGTCCGTCTTGCTGAACGGCTTGACCAGGTAGGCCATCGCCCCGGCGTCACGGGCTCGTTCCACCAGTTCACGTTGGGAAAAGGCGGTCAGGATCACCACGGGGGCGATCCGCTCCTCCGCGATACGCTCGGCGGCCGACAGGCCGTCGAGCACCGGCATCTTGATGTCGGTGATCACCAGGTCGGGTCTGAGTTCCTGGGCGAGGCGGACAGCGGCCTCCCCGTCGCCGGCTTCCCCGACAACGATGTAGCCGTCCTCCTCCAGCATCTCCTTGAGATCCAGGCGGATCAGGGCCTCGTCTTCCGCGATCACCACGCGGCTCTGCGTCGTCGTCACGTAGTCGAGGTTACCGAGATCCGCTAGTATGCTGTGTGGCGCCCCCGGCAATGCCGGTCGATCGTGATTCCGTCGTTGACCGAACCGCCGGACAGGCAGCAGAAAAGTTCAGCGAACGACTTGACAAAGTCATCCAGCCCCGATACTCCAATTCGGCAGAGAGGGCGAGCTCAAACCTCGTACAGTGTGGGTTCGAGTCCCACTCGGGGCACTTCAGCCACCCAATTGGGTGGCTTTTCTGCTACTCAGAAGGCATCCTCACAGATCCTGTCCGAGGTGTGAGCAATGCTTGACTCCATGTATTCACCACAAGTCAGGCGTCAAGCCGTTTCTCTTCTCGACTCCGGAATCTCCTACATCGAAGTGAGCAGGCGGATGGGGATCAACCGGTCCACACTGCGTGACTGGACACGGGACCGCTCCCTCATAGACAAGTATCTCGACACCGATCTCTGTCCTCGCTGCAAGCCCGTCCCTCAGCCTCCCACCAAGGCCTACGCCTACAGCTATCTGTTGGGGCTCTATCTGGGGGACGGTTGCCTGACACCGGCGGGTGATCCGGCCAAAGGGGTCTGGCGGTTGCGGATCGCGTGCTCCAATACTTGGCCCGGGCTCATCGACGCATGCATGGAGGCCATGGCTGCGATCCGACCGGATCACGTGGTCTCCCGGGTCCCTTCGACCGGTTGCAAGGACGTACACAGCAATTGGAAGCACTGGCCGTGCCTTTTTCCTCAGCACGGTCCGGGCAAGAAACACGACCGACTCATCGTCTTGGAGCCCTGGCAACAAGCCGTGGTCGAGAAACACACAGAAGAGTTCGTCCGGGGTCTCGTCCACTCCGACGGCTGCCGTACGAACAATCGCATCCGGAAGAGGAACGGGCAAGGCCACTACGAGTATCCGCGTTACCACTTCACCAACGTCTCCACCGACATCATCGGTCTGTTCACCAAGGCCTTGGACCGACTGGAGATCTCCTGGAAGGCCCACGTCAGGAAAGGAAACGGAAAGCAGAGTGCGGCTCATGTGGTGTCGGTCTCTCAGCGGAAGGACGTCGCCCTGATGGATTCCTTCATAGGCCCCAAGTACTGAGCCGACCGGACGGCCCCGGAACCGGACTCGGCCGGTGAGCGATGGACCCCGTCGGCATACGTCGAACGACCCGGGCATGGTTGTGTCGAGGGGTGTGCGCAGTACCGGCCCATGACGCATGAGCGCAGGACAGCCGGCGGCCGGTTCTCACTGCCTCCGAGCGCCCGAAGGCATGACCACTTTGCACAAGGACGATCACTTCGGCAACCACACTCCCGTTCCTTGAACGACACAAGGTACCTGTTTTCCTCAGCAGGACAGACAGGTCGGGCAAATGGAACGTTCTGAACACGGCGGCACTCAGCACTTCAGTGCGTGAAAAGGAAAACGCCCCCCGGGTCGAGGATCAGAACATGGAAACCTTCGATGGATCATGCAGAATTCCTCGAGCGATCAAGACGTCACTTACCGCACTTTCGCGGCGATCAGGGGTGTGGGTGCTGTTCTTGCGACCACACCATGTTCGACACATCGGCCGGTCTCTTCTTCGCCCCGGCCGGCCGAGTCGTTCTCGCTGTGCTCACGAGATCCATGAGCTGACTCTATGCCGTCAGTGCATGAAAGTTGTCGTTTTTGTCTTGGACAGCATGTGCGGTGGGTGGTGAGAATTCGTGAGTGGACCGGTCCTGGTCCGTTTCCGTTCTCTTGGGGGTTGCTGTGCGCGGGTGGCGTGGACTCGTTGCGTCGATGGTGTTGATCTCTGTGGTCGGCTGCGCGACGACGGAAGGTGAGGGGCAGACCGCGTCGTCGGGTCCGTCACCGGATGCTGCGGAGGCCGTTCCGGATCTGTCGGCCGAGTTCGAAGAACTGGAGGAGGAGTTCGACGCACGGTTGGGTGTGTACGCGGTGGACACGGGCTCTGGGACGGAGGTGGCGTTTCAGGAGGAGGAGCGGTTCGCGTTCGCGTCGACGTTCAAGTCGTTGTTGGCAGGTGTGGTGTTGTCGGAGAACTCGTCGGAGGAGATGGAGCGGGTGGTGGACTTCGACGAGGGTGTGCTGGAGTCTCACTCCCCCGTGGTGGAGGAGAACATGGGTTCGGGGATGTCGTTGTTGGAGTTGTGCGACGCGACGGTGCGTTTCAGTGACAACGCGGCGGCGAACCTGTTGTTGGAGGAGATCGGGGGCCCGGAGGGGTTCACCGATGCGTTGAGTGAGTTGACCGGTGATGAGGTGACGAACCTGGCGCGGTACGAGACGGAGATGAGCGAGGCGGTTCCCGGGGACGAGCGGGACACGAGCACTGCTGAGGCGCTCGCGGGCAGCTTGGAGGCGTTCACGTTGGGGGACGTGCTGCCGGAGGAGCATCGTGAGGTGTTGGTGGACCTGATGGTGCGTAACACCACGGGGGAGGATCTGATCCGGGCGGGTGTGCCCGAGGGGTGGACCGTGGGTGACAAGACGGGCAACGGGGGTTACGGCACACGTAACGACATCGGGGTGCTGTGGCCGGAGGAGGGCGATCCGATCGTGTTGGCGGTGTTGTCGAGCCGGGACGAGGAGGGCGCTGAGCACGACGATGCGCTGATCGCCGAGGCCACCGAGGTGGTGGTGGAGGCCCTGGGTTAGGAAGTGTTCCGTCGGTCGCGGGCCCCTTGTGTGCGGTGAGGGGCCCGTTCGTGTGGGGAACGTGGGGCAGACAAGCCGGAACCACCGTAATCGCCCGGCCTTTTCCAGATCGAACAGGTCTTTTGTCACTAGGTGCCGCCGCGGGTGAAGGGAAGCGGTCACATCACGGCCACAACCTGAGCACAACCCGTGGGTTCGGGCGTTCAAAGGCCCGACCGTCCACGATCCTTGAAAGGGAACACGCACGTTTCACGATGAGAGGAGCGGCGGGTGCTGACAGTGTTCGCCGGAATCGTCGGCGCACTGGTGATTGGCGCCTGGGTCGTGATCGCCTGGGGGTCCCAGCGCCGCCAGCCGTGGTTGCTCGCCCCGCTGGCACTACTCATCGTGTTGTTGGTGGCGTTCGACCTGCCCGGGTGGGCCTTCCTTCCCGTGGCCGCTCTGGTGACCGGTTCGTTCATGGAGTTGGTGGTGGGTGCGCGGGAATCCCCCGTCGTGCGTACCAAGGACATGGATGCGCCGCTGAGCACGGAACGGTGGGCGGCCGCGGTGGCAGCGCCGTTCCGTGTGGCCTTGGCCGAGCCGTGGGACGTGGTGGCGCGCCCGTCACTGCGTCGTCGGTACCGGCACATGTTGGAGGAGCAATGGGGGGTGACCGACCGGGAGTCGCTGCTGGCGGCGGTGGATCGGTTGCAGGAGCAGCTGCGTACGGGCCCGAAGCTGGACCTGGTGGTGAATCTGCGAGCAGGTATCGCCCGGTCGCGGCTACCGCGGGAGCAGGGTGGTGCGGACACCGGTGCGCAGGTGCGGTTGACCGATGAGCAGGTGGAGCGTCTTCGGTCGGTCATCGATGTGCCGGATGCCGACGAAACAGTGATCATCGGTGCCTACCAATGGTGGAAGTCGGTGCACATGATCCGGATGGTCTGCGGTGGGGCGTCGTTGGATTGGTTGTCGCCGGTGGAGACGCAAACGTTGTTGCGTCGAGTGGCCACGGATCTGCAGCGTCGGTACTCGTCGTGGGCGCAGTTGGCGATGGCCTTCCACGCGGGGTACCTGTTGTGGCCGGAGAAGGGTGTCCTTGGTGACCACTGCGGTGAGGACAGGGTCTGGACGGCACTGGGGTTGTTGACGGAGGATCCACGTAGCCCGTGGAACCTGTTGCCGTGGGACATGCCGTTGGATCGGAAGATCCCCGATGGTGGAGCGAAGGGTTCGTCGTCGGACGAGGTGTCGACCCGGGATTGATCGGGTCCGGGGCCGCATCCGGTCACGGCCGATGGGGCGGTGCGGCTCATTCACCGCCGTCGGACCGGACCTGATGCGGCACGTCGTCGGACGCCCGGTGGGGCTGTCTCGGTCAGGTGTTGAGCGCCACGGCGTCGCCGAGGCGGTGCACCCTCAAGGAGTTGGTGGAACCGGTGGTTCCGGGTGGGCTGCCCGCCACGACGACGATCCTGTCGCCCTTGGTGTAGTCCCCGAACTGGAGAAGTTCGGCCTCGACCTGGCGGACCATGTCGTCGGTGTTGTCGACCCAGGGCACGAGGTTGATCTGTACGCCCCATGTGAGGGAGAGCTTGCCTTGTGTGGCGTTCTCCGTGGTGAAGGCGATCAGTGGGATGGGTGAACGGTAGCGGGCCAGGCGGCGCGCGGTCTCGCCGGACATGGTGAAGGCGACAAGGGCCTTGGCGCCGACGGTGGCTCCGATTTCGGCGGCGGCGCGGGCGATCGCCCCTCCGGTGGTTTCGGGGACCCGGTGGAGGATGTGGGAGGCGCGCAGGGTTTCCTGTTCTGCTGCGCTGACGATGCGGGCCATGGTTTTGACCGTCTCGACGGGATATCGGCCGACGCTGGTCTCTCCGGAGAGCATGACGGCGTCGGCTCCGTCGAGGACGGCGTTGGCGACATCGGAGGTTTCTGCCCGGGTGGGGCGTGGTGCGCCGATCATCGATTCGAGCATCTGGGTGGCGACGATGACGGGTTTGGCCTTGTCGCGGCAGCGTTCGATGGCGCGTTTTTGCACCATGGGAACGTTTTCGAGGGGGAGTTCGACTCCGAGGTCGCCGCGGGCGACCATGACGCCGTCGAAGACCTCGATGATGTCGTGGAGGCGTTCGACCGCTTGGGGTTTTTCGATCTTGGCGATGAGGGGGACGGTGACGCCCTCGTCGTCCATGATGCGGTGGCATTCCTCGGCGTCTGCGGGGCTGCGCACGAAGGAGAGTGCGACGATGTCGACGTTGTTGCGTAGTGCCCAGCGAAGGTCGTTCTCGTCCTTTTCGGTGAGTGCGGGGACGCTGACGGCGACCCCGGGGAGGTTGAGTCCCTTGTGGTCGGAGACGGGTCCGCCGAAGATGACGCGGGTGTGGACATCGGTGCTTGTGGTTTTGGTGCATTCCAGCACGATGCGTCCGTCGTCGATGAGGACGCGGTCACCAGGGCGTACGTCGCCGGGGAGTCCCTTGTAGGTGGTGGAGACTCGGTCGGCGTCGCCGGAGATGTCTTCGATGGTGATGACGAATTCGTCGTCCTCGTGGAGTTCGACGGCTCCGTCGGCGAAGGTTCCGAGGCGGATCTTGGGTCCTTGGAGGTCGGCGAGGACCCCGATGGGACGGTTCTCCGCTTCAGCTGCGGCCCGTAGGTTGGTCAGGCTCGCGCTGTGGTCGTCGTGGGTTCCATGGCTGAGGTTGAGTCGTGCGACGTCCAGGCCTGCTGCCACGAGTTCGCGGAGTGTCTCCGGACTCGAAGTGGCGGGACCAAGGGTCGCAACGATTTTTGCTCGACGTGTCACACCTAACACTTTAGAGCGTCCTGGGGATGGATTGGTCTAAACCAGGTTGCGAATGGACGTCCTCTGGCTGCGACAAGACCGATCCCGAGTGTGCACGAACGTGGCATGGGAGGGGAATTTGTGCACGCCGCCGGGGTTGTGGGCGTTTCTTCTTTCCGGGAAGGGTTCTTCCGGTCGGTGGGTGTGGAGGTGCTGGGAGTGTTGGAGTTCTCACGTGGTGCGGTCGTGTCCGCGTTGGCGTTGCACACGGTGGGTGCTCTGGAGCAGGTCCTGGTGGTGCTCGAGGTGGAGGCGATGGAAACCGGTGACCGGTTGGTGTCGGCGTCGGGTTACTACGTACCGGGTGCGCGGTTCTCACCGGAGGTGGATGCGATACGGGTGGTGACGGGGCGAACCGGGCAGGGGGTGGACCGGGCCGTGCTGGAGGCTGCGGGGGTCCGTTTTCTGACCTTGGGGTGAGCCGGTGCGGTCTTTTGTCGGAAGGGTTCAGAAGGCGCGGCGTGGGCGGGGCAGTTCGAGTTCGACGCGGCCGTAGTCGCGCAGGACACGTAGCCGTTGGATGGTGCGCATGCCTTCGCGCTCGATGGTTGCGGCGGTGTTCCAATGCCCCCAGTAGGCGTCCCAGCCGCCGTCGGATCGCTGCTGGTGTTCGAAGAGCTCGATGTTGCGTTCGATCTCGTCGTCGCTGAAGAGCGGTCGGGCGATGTGGTTGGGGTGGGTGGCCAGGTCCAGGGGGGTGTGAATGTGGCCGGTGGAGCTGGGGTGGATGTCGATGACAGCGCGAATCATGGGGAACAGATGGTGCATGGTGACGTCGGCTCTGTGTCGGTCGGGCACGTACTGCAGGAAGCAGCAGATGCCGATGGCCTCGTGTGGATCGGTCCAGCCCAGGGAGTCGATCCGTTTCCAGCAGTAGGCGGTGGCGTGGTCGCGCCAGGGGTGGGTGATGCCGTGTTTGTGGAGCAGTCCGGTGATCATGGCGGTGGTGTCGAGTCTGCTGCTGAAGTCCGTGACGCGTTGGTGCCAGGGGGCGGCCTCGGTGTAGTGGACGCCGGGCAGGACCTGGGGCAGTCCGCTGTCGGGGTTGGCGACGGTGGCAAGGTATCGGGAGATGCCCTGTCCGAGTTCCTGTGGAAGGTGGCCGAGTTCGTCGAGGTGGCGTAGGGCGAGTTCGACGGCGGCCGGTTGGCTGGAGTGGCCGCGCAGGTCGGGTTCGAGGCCGTTGCCGTAACCACCGTCGAGGTTGCGGTAGGCCGACAGGGCCGAGCGGACCGCGGCCGGAGGGCCGGCTTGGAAGAGATGGGCGAACCTGTGGCGGTCGAGGAGCCGTGCGTTGCGCATGGTGAAGTGCTCGGCCGCTCGGAAGGAGTCCCAGGTCACAACGGTCATACCTCGAAGGTACGCACACGATCCTGGGCGGTTACCTGCCAGAGGTCGAATTCGTGCGTGGTTTTTACGTTTCCTGGAGGGTGCGCCGTCGTCTGTGCAGGATGAGCAGGCCGATCCAGGAGATGGTGATGCTCGATGCCACCAGGAGCTGGGCAGTGAGAAGGTGTTCTTCGGGGTAGATGACTCCGGTGAGGTAGTGGTCGATGAAGCCCGCCTCGGTCATGTTGTCGTGGCCGGTGTTGGTGCGTGCCCATTCCTCGATGTGGGTGAGGGGGCAGTCCCAGCCGATGACGGTGATGCCAAGGGCGTAGATGGCGACGGGCAGGTGGACCCAGATCAGGCGGGGCCATTTCCAGGTGAGGAAGCCTCCGAAGGTCACAAGGGCGAGGAAGACGAAGTGGAGGATCATCGCCGTGTCACCGATCACCTGGTGGAACATCGTCCGGTTTCCTTGCTGTGGGCCGTCGTGCACGGTTGTGATGGCCAGTGTCCCAGCTGTTTCGGTGCTCGGGTCTCACCACAGCGAAAAAAGTGACGGAATGGGTGATATCTCCACCAACGAGGGCGAACCGCCCTGGCCTGTGCCGCCACGGTCACTCCCTGGGGCGTGGGACGATCGGGGTATGGCGAGTGACTCGACCTTCTCCGATTCCGGCGGCCGTGATCGACATTCTTCGGTACCGCGCGTCGTGCCCCCGGGTGCCTCCGGTGTTTTCTCACCGCAGGAGGTTCACCTGCCCGAGAGGGTACTGTTGCCCGACGTCACCTCGCGGGTCTTGCACGGACACGGGGTGAACGCGTCCCGTCCACGCAAGGTGCTGGCCCTGCTCTCCGACGGGCGTTGGTGGAGCCTTCGTGACCTGGTGCGCACCAGTGGTGTGGCGCACGCGGTGACCTCCGGGCTGGTGGCGGATCTGGTCGATGCCGGGGAACTGGTCCGGGAAAGGGACAACGGTCAGGATCGGGTGCGGCTGGCCCGCCCGGAGGACTACGCCGCGGCCGGCGCGGACGACCTGGCCGACCCGGTGGCCCATCTGGCCCCCGGATATCGGCGGATCGCCCTTGAGTTGTCTCGTGTGGTGAGTGGTGGACCCACCTCCGACCTGGATCTGGATCATGTCACCGCGACCGCCGACACCGCGCTGAGGCGTGCACTGTTTCTTGCCACCCGTTTCGAACTGGCCGACAGCACCGTGTTGTGCGTGGGTGACCACGACCTGACGTCGGTGGCGCTGGCCCTGGTCTCCCCCGGTACTCGTGTGACGGTTGTGGACATCGACGAGCGGGTACTCGCCCACATCGACAAGACCACCGAACAGCTCGGGGTGCAGGTACGTACCCACGCCGCGGATCTGCGTCTGGGGTTGCCGTCGACATTGCGTGGTACCGCCGACGTGGTCTTCACCGACCCTCCTTATACCCCCGACGGGGTGGAGCTGTTCGTACGCCGGGGGCTGGAGGGGATGTCCGACCCCAGAAAGGGGCGGGTCCTGCTCTCCTACGGTGTCAGTGAGGCCTCCCCGAGGCCTGCCGCCACCACCCAGGCCCGGTTGCTGCGCATGGAGCTGCTGGTGGAGGCGATGTGGCCGGACTTCAATCGCTACCACGGGGCAGAGTCCATCGGGGCGGCCTCGGACCTGTACGTGCTGCGTCCCCTGTCTCGGGCCAGACCCTCCTCGATGGGTGACAACGCGCGCGTGTACAGCCAAGGGACCAACGCCAAGGAGGCCCGGGGTGGTCTTGACCACGACCGGGCCGGGGCCGTGTTGCGGCGCGTCGATGAGGATCTGGGAGAGTCCGCCGCCGGGTCGGTGCCCGTGCTGGTGGGTTCCTGGCCGCGGGAGATCGCAAGTTCGAGGACGGTTCGCCTGTCCACCTGGATGGATTCGCCCGTGACCGATGTCGTGCACGCGGTGGTGAACCTGACCGGTGGTTGGGAGCGTCTGGCCCCGCGAGTCGCCCTGGCCGCGGCAGTGGGGACGGAGTCCGTGTACCTGCTGGTGCCCTCTTCTTCCGCCTGGGTGCGGGATCAGACGGGGCAGGAGGCGTTGCGTACCTGTGTCGAACCGCGGTTTCGAGTCCGTTTCCTCCGCGGGTTCGGTGCCAACGATCTGAGCGCGATCCGTCTGGTGCCACGTACTGCGCCCGAGCCCACTCCGAAGGCCGGCCCGACCGCGTTCGCCCTCCGGCTGCTGACCCACGTACAGGAGCGCGCCCACGGCACGTTGACATCGACCTTGCGTGCAGGGTTGGTGGAAACCTCTCGATTGCGGGGCAGACCGATCAACAAGCGCACCTCACGCCATGCGGTGGCGGCCACACCACGGTGGATCTTGGGGCACAACCTGCTGGATCTGCCCGGGCACCGCTTCGAGGAGCTTCCACGTGTGGCCGCCGACCTGCTGGAGCAGGTGGAGGAGTGAGCCCGTGGGCGGGGAGCTTGCGCCGAGTCACCGTTGAGGTTCGGGCTCACTCCCCGGGAACGGGATCCACGGGTTCCACGGGTTC